>JAGQSE010000745.1:2230-4898 GCA_020439725.1 Acidobacteriota bacterium | reverse complement strand
TTCCGGGCTCGCGTGGCCCGTCTCCAGCAAGCTACCGCCGACCGCCTGCCCCGGGAATCACCCACAGCCTGTTAGGACACTACCCGGCGCCCACTGGTCGAGCCGTGACGGTCATGCCTCGGCGGTGTTCAAGGACCGCCTGTGGGTCCTCGGTGGCTGGGATCGCGGCGGTCTGTCCGATGTCTGGTCCTCCCCCGACGGCGACCGCTGGCGCCAGGAGCCCATCGCCCCCTGGCCGCGTCGCAAGGCCCACACCGCCGCCGTCTTCCACGATCGCCTGTGGGTCCTCGGCGGATCCCTAGGGGTCGAACAGACCGCCGACGTCTGGTCCACCGAGGACGGTCAGACCTGGCGCCAGGACACCGAGCGCGCTCCTTGGGGACCGCGGAACAACCACGCCGTGGTGGTCTTCCACGATCGCATCTGGGTGTTGGGCGGCTGGGGCGCCGGTCCCACCGAAGAAGGCTCCACCGACGCCCCCAACCAAGACGGCCGCGACCTCGACGACGTCTGGTGGTCCGACGACGGCCAGACCTGGCACCTTGCCACCGACCACGCCGCCTGGTCCCCCAGAAACGGTCACGCCGCCACGGTCTTTAAGGACAAGCTGTGGGTCCTCGGCGGCTGGGGCGAGCAAGGCGACGGCAGCGAGGGCAACCTCGCCGACGCCTGGTGGTCCGACGACGGCCAATCCTGGCACCGTACCGACTCCCCGATCCCCTGGTCCCCCAGGAACGGCCACGCCGCCATCGCCTTCGCCGACCGCTTGTGGCTCATCGGCGGCTGGGGCCCCACCCACACCGCCACCGGCCAAACCACAGACGGAAACCTGAGCGATGTCTGGTGGACCCAAGACGGAATAACCTGGCACCCCGCCACCTCTCAAGCCTCCTGGCTCCCGAGAAACGGTCACACTCTAGAAGTGTTCAAACACCGGTTGTGGTTGATCGGTGGCTGGAGTGAATTCGCGGGGAAGAAGGGGTTGAATGATTTGTGGTGGGTGGGCTCAACCGATCGAGACTCCGCGCTGAACGAAAAGAGGTGAGCAGGAGGCAAACGCCCTTGACCAAGCCACTGATGCACTGATAGCTTGATCGATTATGCCCATTCCTTTTCTTTCACCCACGCTCCGATCCAAAGCACTTCACATCACCAATCGACCCGTCAGCAGATCCGATCGCCCGGGTGCTCATCGCTCCCTGGGGTATCTCTGCGTCCTGATTCTCCTCATCGGCAGCTTGGGTGGCCTGGCTGGCTCACCGGCTCGGGCCTCGATCTACTGCAGCGATAGCACGATTTCGGGGACCTTCATCGAGTGGGTTCCTGGCCAGAACCTGCCGAATTCCACAGATCTCTGCCAGAACCTCTTTCACTGCGCACAGCCCTCGGTCAGCGCGCCAATCGTCGAGGCCCTACCCGCAGGCTGCGATGGCAACACGGAAGTATGCGCGTTACGGGCTCGCGTCCCGGTGTCAATGCCTGGCCTACACCAGGAAGGTATGCTCTTCTTTTCTGCCCAGATCTATTGGTTTGGGAGCCAGGACCCACAGGTCCCTTGCGATTCCGGGAGTTGCACGCCGATCTCAGCCTGCGGCTTTTTTGGCGGCGGCATCACAACCGACCTGGGCGAGACGACCATCCAACTGTCCAACGTCACCTGTAGCAACCTCTCGCAGTCGCGATTCCGGCAGTACTCACTGTCCGTCTACCGGTGCAAGGGTTCCTCGGTGTGCGTGAAACGCGCCGATCTATCAGGCCTCGACCTCTCGGCGCCAGCTATTCGCCCTCTCCTCAGCTGTCCTGAGCCCCCGCAGCCACCACCCGAACCTTGTACGAGCCCTGAAAACCAGTGCACAAATTGCATCAGCACAGGGGGTCCCGGGGGCGGAGGGCCGCCAGGGGGCAGCTCTGGAGGCGGAGGAATCGGTGGTCCCGGTCTTGGCGAACTCGGCCCATCGGGTAGCCTGGGTGGTAGCGGCAACCTCGGGGGCGGGGGCGGGAGCTGGGGCGGCGGCATGGGTGCACCCACCGGTCCTGGGGCTCGGCTGTCCTACTTCGCCGGCGGCGCTGGCGGACCGGGATGGCCCGGGACCTCTGAATGGCTCACGCACCTCGGCCGCTACTGGTCCCACGACTACGCCGAGCGCATCGTTCAAGACCCAGACGACTCCCACGTCTGGTTGATCACCCGCTGGGCGGGATTCCATGAGTTCTCGAACCTCTCCGGGGGCACGTATCTCATCAACTCGCCCTCCGACGAGTACCGGACCCTCCGCCGGGTGGGGGCAGGCTGGACTCTGACCGATCTCGACGGTACGGTCGAAACCTTCGGATCGAACGGCGAGTGGCTCTCAACCGCGGACCGCTTCGGAAACGCCAAGACCGCCACCTATGGCACCGGCGGAGAGCTCGAAAGCGTCGACTTCCCCGGCGGCCGCTCGGAGACCTTCACCTACGACGGGACCTCCGGCAAGCTTGCGACCATTACCGAGATCGGCGTCGACGGAACCACCTCGCGGACCTGGACCTACACCTGGAACGGCGATGACCTCGAGAGCATCGACGTGCCCGACGGGCGCTCCTGGGAGTTCTTCTACGACGACACCAACTGGCCCGGGTACCTGACCCGCGTCGAGCTGGTCGGCACCAGCGGTGGGCGCGAGGTCGA
>JAGQSE010000745.1:241-2180 GCA_020439725.1 Acidobacteriota bacterium | reverse complement strand
GCCTCGAAGACCGGACCCAACGCGGTCGAGCTCTGGCAAATGTCCTTCGACGACCCCGATCTGCCAGTGGTGACCACCGTCACCGACCCCTTGGGCGAGGTCAGCACCTATACATTCGGTCGCGACAACGGCAGCCGCAAGGCGCGGCTCGAGGAGCTGTCCGGCAGCTGCCCGGCGTGCTCGGTCGGCCCCAACACGACGCTGTCCTACGACGACTCGAATCACCCGCTCCGGCCGACCCGCGAGACCGACGCCCGCGGGATCCACACTGACACCACCTACGACGCCCACGGCCAGGTCCTGACCCGCACCGAGGCCAGTGGCACAGCCCTCGAGCGCACCACGACCTGGACCTACGACACGACCTACCCGGCCCTGGTCACCGAGATCGAGCAACCCTCCGTCGCCGGGGGTGCGTCGATGCGGACGACGACGATGACCTACAACGGCATGGGTGCCCTGACCGGGCGCCAGATCACTGGCACCGAGGCCCCGAGTGGGGCTTTCGTGTTCACGACGAGCTACGTTCCTACGAGCGAGGGGCAGACCGCCTCGATCGACCCGCCGGGCTACGGCACCGCCGACCAGACGACCTTCGTCTACGACCCGACCCGCGGTGGTCTGGTCCTCACCCAGCGAACCGATCCGGTGATCGGATCGACGATCTTCAACAACGATGCCTTCAACCGCCGCATCGAGGTCACCGATCACAACGGCATCACGACGACGACGGACTTTGACGTCGCAGATCACGTGACCTTCGTGACCCAGACGGGTACGACTCCCGCCGAGGACCTGGTCACCGAGAACCGCTACGACGAGCTCGGCCGACTCGCGATGACCATCCTGCCCCGGGGCAACGCCATCGAGTACACCTACGACCCCGCCGGCCGGCTTCTGTCGGTCGAGCGGAAGCCCGACGACCAGCCCACCAGCCACGGCGAGCGGACGGTCTACGAGCTCGACGCGTTCGGCAATCGCACCCGCGAGGAACAGCAGGTCTGGGACGGGGCTGCCTGGCAAACCAGGATGACCACCGAGTACGACTGGCTCAACCGGTGCCAGATGCACGCGGTGATCCACGAGACGATCCCTGGAACGCCCCCCGTCCAGATCCTCACCGAGTACGACTACGACTGCGAGGGCAACCTCACCAGCGTCTGGGACGCGAACCACCCGTCGGCGGGGCAAACCGAGATCCCCGGCACCTTCTATGTCTACGACGAGCTCAACCGGCTCACGGAGGTCGAGCAGCGCTGGGGCGGCGGCGGCGGGGGGCTGTCGACAACCACCTACGGCTACGATGTTCAGGACCACCTGACCAGCGTCACCGACGCGGAGGGGAGCCCGACAACCTACACCTACAGCGACCGCGACCTGCTGACCCAGGAAGCGAGCCTGGTCTCGGGCACCACCACGCACCAATACAACGAGCACGGCGAGCTCACCCAGACCACCGACGCCCGTGGGGTCACGGTGGCCCGGACGATCGACGCGCTCGACCGCGTGATCCTCGCCGACTACCCGGACGACAGCCTCGACGTCACCTATACCTACGACGACCCGTCGGTGGCCTTCTCGACTGGCAGGCTGACCGCCATCACCCGCGACGGGAACTCGGTCGACTATGCCTACGACCGCTTCGGGCGGGTGACCCAGGATGGCGCGCTGGGTTACCAGTACGACCAGAACAGCAACCGGACGGAGGTGGAGTATCCTCAGGGCGTGACGGCGGTGTCGACCTTCGACTACGCGGACCGTCCCACCAGCCTGACGGTCCAGCGCCCCGGCGAACCGGATCTTCCGATCGCCACCGGGGCGACCTACGAGCCGGCGGGCCCTCTCAACCACCTCGATCTGGGCAACGGCCTTGCCGAGACCCGGCCCTACTCCAACCGCTACTTCCCCGGTGCGATCAGCGTCGCGCCGACGACCCCGC
>JAGQSE010000745.1:0-174 GCA_020439725.1 Acidobacteriota bacterium | reverse complement strand
TTCTGTCGATCGACGACGCGCTGACGCTCGCCAACGACAAGACTTACGCCTACCAGGACTACCAGTACTTTCTCGAAGACGGGATGGGGCCCTGGGGTCACCTGATCTGGACCTACGACAAGATCGGCAACCGGCTGACCGAGGACCGAGACGGTGTTATGGACACGTACGCCT
>JAGQSE010000744.1 GCA_020439725.1 Acidobacteriota bacterium | reverse complement strand
CCGAAGCCCGAGACCACGCCACGGGCCAGGGGGTGCTGGGCGAGAGGGAAGAAGGGAGTGCCGGCGAGAGCCACCACCAGGTGATCCCAGACGTGGCTCCAGGGCACGACCGTCAGCAGCATGCCGGCGGCGACGCAGTACTGGACGAAGAGGAACCGAAACAAAGCCTCCAGGCGGCGCATCCGGCGATTGTAAGCGATTCGTCTCGCCGGATGCCGCCGCTCGGAGGCGCAAGGTCGGAGCGAATCGGCCCTAGCCGCCGCCACCGCCGTTCTGGCCGCGGGTCCGGTCCGAGCCCCGCGAACCACTCTTGCTCGAAGAGCTCTGCTTCGCCGAACCCGAAGTCCGCCGGCTCGAAGAGCTCGAGCGGGTCGAGGACTTGGACTCACCTCCCGAGCCGGACGACGAGCTGGCCGAGGAATCGGCCCGGCTCGACGACCGCGAGCTCTCGCTGGCGCGGGCCGAGGAACGGGACCGGCTCGACGAGCTGTCGTTGGACGCCGAGGCGCTCGACCGGGTGGTGGTGCCCGACCTCGGAGCGGCGCGCTCGACCGGTCTCGAGCTGCTGCGCGACGAGGTCGTGGAGCGGCTCTCGGGAGCGGTGGAGCGGCTGCTCGTGGCGGGTGGCCGCGAAGTGCTCGGCCGCGCACTGGTCGCCGTACGGCCACGGTCGGAGTTGCCGGCCGAGGTGCTCGAGCCGCGGGGCTGACTCGGCGGGACGGCTCGGGGCGCTGCACGCTCCGCGCTCCGCCCGCGATCCGTGGTGCCGCTCGACGCCGAGCCGTTGCGACCGACGTCGGTCGAACGGGTGCTCCCCCGTGGCGCCGCGGAGCCCTCGCTGCTGCGACCGTTGGTGCGGCCGCGATCGGGATAGGCGGGGGTGGTCCGAGGCGTCACCGTCGTGGGACGACGCCCTTCGTTTGCGGTTCGCGTCGAGCTCGGGGAACCCGGAGTCGTGGCCGCCGAGCGGGGGGTCGACCGGTCGACCGAGCCGCTCCGATTTGTCTCGCCGTTCCTCGCCCGGTCGGAGGAGCGGGGTGTCACGGCCGTCGGCCGACTTCCGGCGTCGGCCCGCGCCGTCTCGCGGTTGGAGCTCGACGACACCGTGCCCCGGCTGGTGGTGCTGCGGCTCGACTCGCCGTTCACCGGCCGGTTGCTGGCGGTGTTTCGGCGACCGAGCTCACCGAGGGTGCCCAGGTCCGAGCCGGCAGCGCCGGCGCCGCGGGGCCGGTCGGTCGTCCGAACCGTGTTCGCCGCCCGGCGGGTCCGCTCGTCGGCGGTGGGCACGGGATCGGCCACCCGACGCCGGACGTCGCGCGGCAGCTCGGGTTCGCGGGCGACGTAGGAGGTCACGTCGGGCAGGTTGGCGCCGCCGCGGCCACCACGGTCGATGAGCACTTCCTCGACCTCGCGGCGATCGTGCCAACGGCGCGGGGTCAGGCCGCGGGTATCGGTGGTGATGATGCCGCGGGGCACCTCGCGCCAGCCGACCCGGCCGTGAAGGGCCCGACCCGTGGAGAGGTAGTCGTACTGGTGACGCCGGCCGAGGTCGCCGATGCGGCAGAAGGTCCAGTTGTAGAAGGGATCCCAATGCCCCCCGGCCCAGCCGAAGACACCGAAGCCCAGGCCGAACCGGGCGCCGTAGTGGCGGGAGTAGAAGTTGACGTAGTAGCCGCTCGGGACCCATGCAGCATAGCCGTCGCCCCAATACCAGGTGACATAGGCGGGGGCGAACCGGGATCCCGGGTACCACAGCCAGCCATAGACCGGGCTGTAGTCCCAGGTTCCGTAGTGGTAGGGCACCCAGCCCCAGGGCTCGTAGGACACCCAGGTCATCCCTGCCGGGGTGTAGACCCAGCGACCCTTCCAGTAAGGACGCCAGTCGTCGGCGGCCCGCGGCCGCCAGGCGACGCGGTCTTCGACGCGGACCCAGCTGCCGTAGTCGTCGAGGTCCGAGGCCGCATAGCGCAGCGAGTCGTCGACGTAGGAATCGGTGCGGAGACCTCGCTCGAGGTCTTGTCCCCAACGCTCGAGGCCGTCGAGGCTGCTCGCTGCGACGACCTCCACCCGGGGACGGGCGAGGCCTTCGACGGACACTTCGTCGCCGCCACGAGCGACCACCGACCCGCTGCCGGAGGCGACCTCGGCGTAGCCGGCACGGACCACCACCGACGTCCACTCCTGACGGCCGGCGGTGACCCGGTAGGATCCGGCTTCCTGGGCGAAGACCGTCGCGTTGCCCGTGAGCACCCGCGGAACTTCCTCGCCGGCGGACCCGGCGAAGGTCACCAGCTGCAGGTTGCCCTGGAGCAGCCGCAGGGTGGTGACGGTGTCGCCGCTCTCTGGGGAGTAGGCCAGGCTCTCGAACACCACTTCGGTGTCGCCGTCGAGGCGCAGGACGTTGTTGTCCGAAAGCAAGATCTCGAGCCGCGCCTGCGGGGTCGTGTAGACGCGGTCACCGGTCAGCACCGGGCGGTTGATCTCGGCGTCCTGGTTCTCGCTGCCGTCGGCGGGGAAGAGCGTCGAGGCGCCTTCGACTTCTTTGAAGTAGCTGTAGCCGGTGGCGTACCCCTCGCCTGGAGCGCTAGGGTCGCCGTATGAAGCGTACGAGGCGTCGGCCGGGCCCCCCTGGGCCTGACCGATCGCCGGCAGAGCGAGCCACGCGATCAGGGCCAAGCCGGCACCGTAGCGAAGTCTCGCGAGGAACGTCGTGATGGTCATGGTCATGCCTCCTTACCTGTCTTTCTCCTCAAGACCGGGTGTTCCTGCCTTGCGACAAGGGTGAAGTGCAAGTTCCAGACCAGGGGTGAACGGCCGCAAAACCCCTGAGAAGCTTGGAGTTTGGCTATAATCCCGCTGCGTGCGTCCCCCTTCGGGGTCGGTGCCGTCCAGCATGCGGCGCATCGCCTCCGAGATCCTGGCGAGCTTCTTCTTTGGCGGCCATGCCGGGACTCCGGGTACATTCTCCAAGCTCCCCCAGGAGTGGTCGTGGCTCTGAAGAACTGGTTTAGCGGCGGTCGTAAGACCGACGAGGAATACAGCATCGACGACCTGATCGTTCTCGAACGATACGACGAGGCCGAGGGTAGGCTCCAGGCCCGTCTCAAGCGCAACCCTCAGGACCTGCGCTCGCATCTCAAGCTGGCTGACGTCTACATCCAGCAGCAACGGCTTCCGAAGGCGGTGGACGAATACGTCTACGTCGCCGAGGAGTACGCGTCGGACGGGTTCTTCGACAAGGGCATCGCGCTGCTGGCGAAGGTCTACAAGCTGGTTCCCACCGACGACACCTTGCCCCATCGCATCGAGCGCATCCGTCAGCGCAAGGGTCTCGAGCAGGTCCGCGAGCAAGCCCTCGAGGGTCTGCGCGAGGGTATGGGCCACAGCGGCCAAACGGGGGCGTCGCTGGTCGAGGTCCAGGGGCTGTGGGGCCAACTCGTCCGGAGCATCGTGGTCCGCGGACTCGACGGTGACCAGCTGCGCCGGCTCTTCGCGGCGATGCATCTGGTCCACTTCGAGCCCGGTGAGGTGCTCGCCGAGCGCAACAGCACCGAGGAGAAGCTCTTTCTCTTGGTCCGAGGCGAGGTCGAGGCGAAGGCGGCCGCCGCGGCTGGCGGAGAAGTTCAGTTGCGGACCTTCGGAGCCGGAGACGTCGTCGGGGAGGGCGCGCTCCTCGAGCACCTGCCCTGGCCCGCCAGCTACGTCGTGACGACGTCCGTGACGCTCCTCGAGCTCGACCGCGAGGGGCTGGCCAAGGCCCTCCAGGGCAATCCCGACCCTCGGCGGCTCCTCGATGTCCTGCGAGACCAGCACCTCGACCGCGAGGTTCGGGGAGCGGTGGAGGCCCTGAGCACCTGATCCTGCAGGGGATCGAGGCCC
>JAGQSE010000743.1 GCA_020439725.1 Acidobacteriota bacterium | reverse complement strand
GGCCCGGGCAGGGCTCCGCGGGTGCCGGGGGTGGCCCCCGGCGATCAGGCAAGCAGGGGGCAGAGGGTCAGTAGTCGGCCTCGCACGGCGTGCTGAGGGCCCGGCACTCGGCGCTGCACACGTACCAGCCCTGGGCCTGGGCCTGGGCCACGATGGCCGGCACCTGGCTGCACAGCTGGCTCGGCGAGCTCGGCGGCGAGGTACCCAGGTAGACCCCCCAGTAATTGTAGGCGCGCGGACACTCCTCCGCCGAGGTGGCCAGGGTCAGGTAGGCCTGATAGCAGGTCGCCAGCTGGTCCGGTGGCACGTCGGGGATCGAAGGCCGCGCCTGCACCGAGTCGGTGCGCAGCAGCAGACCGCCGGCGACGGTGAGTGCGACGAGGCAGAGTAGGGTGAGCAGCTTCCACGTCTTCATGGTCGTCCTCCTCGAGTTGAGTCCATCTGCGGCCGCCTCCCACGGGTGGATCGAGCGACCGGCGCATCGGTTGCGCCTCTCGATGGCCCGAGGGCCGGCGATGACCGGGAAGGGCCACCGCTCGCTCAGCATCGGAGAGGCTTCTACTCAAAAGAACGAGGAATCTGCGCAAACCTCATCACGCGAATCCGTCTCGACCTGGATCAAGGTAGAGCGACCGCTTCCGACGCGAGCCGCCGCCGGTGCTCGAGAAGCTCGTCGAGGCGCCGGCGATAGCGGGGCGCCTCCGGGCTGCCATGAGCCTCGAGCCAGAGGACCACCCCTTCGAGCGCATCGCGGGTGGCCGGCGAATCGGCGCCGAGCTCGCGCTCCAGGGTCTCGAGATCCGCCGCGATCCGCTGTTGGAACACCGGCCGGCCTCGAGCACCGGCGTCGGCGAGCGTGGCGACGATCCGGACCTCGGCAAGCTGCCAGTGGCCCGCGGGTCTCCTGGCCGTCACCAGCTCGAGAGCCCGCTCCGCCGCTTCCCGCGCCGCCTCCGCCCGGTCACGCAGGAGCTCGACCTCGGCGATCCGGCGCCAGGCGAGGGAGCGCTCGAGCCAGCTGTCCTCGGCCGCCGGCAGGGCGTCGAGGGCTCGCCGGTATTCCGCCACGGCGCCCGCCCAGTCGCCAGCCGCGCGGAGCCCGTCGCCGAGCTCGCACCGTGCGTCGGCCAGCCGTGGCGAGCCGGCGCCCGCCACCCTCTCGACCTCCCGGAGGGCTTCCTCGAAGAGCTGGCGTGCCTCGGCCAGCCGCCCGGGGTCGTAGCGTCCCTGCTCGAGGCGCGTCCGTGCCAGCCCAGCGATGGCATAGGACAGCGACGAAGCCCCTGCACCGCCCAGAGCTTCGAGGGTGGCGCCCGCGCGCCCATAGGCCTCGGCGGCGGCATCGAGCTTGCCCCAATCGCGCAAGATGCTCCCCAGCCGGTTGAGGTTGACCCCCTCGATGACGTGCTCGAGGCCCAGGAGCTCCCGATCGATGGCCTGGGCTCGCTGCGTCAGCTCGAAGGCCTCCTCGAAGCGTCCCCGCTTGCGCAACACCTGGGCGAGGTTGCCGAGCACCGTCGCCTCTTCGCGATGGCCCCCGCCCAGGCTGCTGCGGACGATGCCGAGGGCCTGGCGATAGCTCTCCTCCGCCGGGCCGAAGTCCCCCAGCCCGCGAAGGGCCCGGGCGCGGTTGTTGAGCAGGATGGCGAGGCTGGGATGCGTCTCGGAGACCCGCCGGCGGTAGATGGCCAACGACTCGTCGTAGGCCTCGACGGCGCCCTCGAGATCCCCCGTCGAGTACCGCTGGTCGCCGAGCACGGAGAGCGCCGTGGCGCCGGCGACGCTGTCACGGCCCCGCGTCGTCTCGGCCACCTGGAGCGCCCGCCGGGCCATCTCCTCGGCTTCCTGAAAGCGCCCCTGGTACCCGACGCTCTCCGCCAAGTTCGACCACGCCGCACCCACCGCCTCGTCCCCGTCGCCGAGCAGACGACGGCGGATCGCCAGCACCCGGCGGTGGTCCGCCTCGCCCTCGGCGAACCGGCCCAGGGCCACCTCCGCCATGCCGCGACGCTCGAGAGCGTCGGCGCGCAGGAGCTCGTCGTTGGTCTCCCCCGGCGCGAGCGCGGCGAGAGCCTTGTCGACCTGCTCGAGAGCCTCCGGGTACCGCCCCTGCTGAAGCGCCATCCAGGCGAGACCGTTGCGGATCGCACCCACCTCGGGGCTGCTTTCGCCGTAGAGCTCGAGCCGCAGCGCCAGGGCGCGATCGAAGAGCGCTCCGGCTTCGTCGAAGAGGCCGAGGTTGAGATAGACCTCCGCCAGCGTCCCGAGGAGCCGGGCGCGCAGCTCCGGCCGGCCCGGGAACTCGCGCAGCACCCGGTCGGTCTCGCGATCGAGGAGGTCCTTGGCACGGATCTTGTCGCCCTCGCCCAGATTCGGGTCCGGCGCCCGGAAGGCGGCCTCGAGGAAGCGCGTCACCTCCTCCGCCTGGGCCCGCTGGCGACGCGCTTCGTTGCGCTCGGCGAGGCTGCGGCGGGCGAGGAGCGCCGCATAGACCGAGAGCACGACGAGGGCCAGGGCCAGGGCCGAGACCAGCGGCGCCGCCACCGGGTGCCGCCGGAAGAGCTTGCCGGTACGGTAGCGGACCGTCACCGGCCGCGCGTCGAGGGGCAGACGGTCGAGGTGGCGCCGGACGTCCTCCGACAGCGCCTGCGCCGAGGTGTAGCGGTCGCGGGGCAGAGCTTCGAGGCTCCGCGCGACGATGGCGTCGAGATCCCCGCG
>JAGQSE010000742.1 GCA_020439725.1 Acidobacteriota bacterium | reverse complement strand
GCCCCGCCGCCACCGCCGGCGAGGCTTCGAGGGCGTCGCCGATCTCGAAGCGCCAGCGTTCTTCCCCGGTGTCGAGATCGAGACCGTAGAGCACACCGTCCTCCCCCGCGGCGAAGACGCGGCCACCGGCGATCACCGGCGAGGCCTCGACCTTGGCGCGGGTGGCGAAGGTCCACGACCCACGGCCGGTCGCGCGGTCGATGCCATGGACCCGCTTGTCGCGGCCGGCGATGACCACGTGCCGCGGTCCCACCGCCGGCGAGGCGTAGAACGGAAAGCTGCGCTTGGGATCGCTATAGGTCCAGACCCGCTCTCCGTCGGCGAGGCCGAGGGCGACGACCTCGCTCTCGAAGGTCCCCAGGTAGGCGCGACCGCCGGCCACCGCCGGGCTGGCACCGATATAGCCACCGAGGGTCACCGGTGGCAGCTCGACTCCGTCCTCGAGCCGCACCCGGCGCAGCAGGCCGTCGCACCCGCCGACCACGGCGAGACCGTCCGCCACCGCCGGGCTGGCGTGGACCGGACCGCCGGTTTCGAGCTTCCAGCGCGGCTTGCCGCTCTGCGGGTCGAGGCAGTAGAGGAATTGATCGTAGGAACCGAAGAGCACGCAGCCACCCGCCAGATTCGCCGAAGAGACGATCTCCCCGTCGGTGGCGAAGCTCCAGCGCTCCTCGCCGGTAGCCGCGTCCAAGGCGTGGAAGACGCCGGCGTCGTCGCCTAGGTAGAGGGTCCCGTCGTGCACCGTCGGGCTGGCGCGAAAACCGGCCTCGAAGCTCTTCGACCAGCGCGGCCGGCCGGTTTCGAGATCGAGGGCGTGGAGCCGGCCGTCGAGGGACGCGGTGTAGACCCGGCCGCCGGCCACCGTCGGCGTCGCCTCGAAACCCTCGCCGCCCCGGAAGGTCCACAGCAGCTCGGGTTTTGCCGGCAACGCCTCGCCGCCCTTGCCGGCGTCCCCCGTGTTGCGGCCGTCGCCGCGGAACATCGGCCAGTCGGCGGTCGCAGCGGGCGCCATCAGGACCCCGAGGGCGAGCGCGGCGACGACCCCGAGGCGAGCCCTCACCAGACCTCCTCGTACAGTCCGATCAGCTCCCGGGCCGTCACCGGTCGCGGGTTGAAACGCGCCGTCCATTGCTCCGCGGCCTCGGTGCCAAGGGCCTCGAGGTGGCCGCGCTCGAGCCCCCAGGACGACAGCCGCTGGTCGAGCCCGGAGAGCGCGAGCAGCTCCTCGAGGAGCCCGGCGAGCCGCGCCGCAGCACCCGCTTCGACGCTGACACCCACCGCAGCCAGCAGCTCGCCGTAGAGCGCTTCGACCACGGCGCCGTTGAACCGCACCACCGTCGGCAGCATCCGCCCCACCGCGGCGCCGTGGGCGAAACCCAGCCTCGCGGTCAGCGGGTTGGCGCACGAGTGGGCGATGCCGAGCATGCTCTGCTCGATGGCGGCACCGGCCAGGTGCGCCCCCCACAGCATCTGCCCGGCGGCTACTGGATCCGCCGGGTCGGCGAGCAGCGCCGGCAACCCCGGCACCAACAACCCGAAGGCCTCGCGGCCGTAGAGCGCAGACACCGGGTTCCGGGCGGTACAGACATAGCTCTCCACCACGTGGCTGAGCGCGTCGATCCCCGCCGCCGCCAGCACCCTGCGCGGAGCGCTGGCCAGGAGCTCGGGATCGAGGACCACCGCCCGGAACCGCGCTTTGGGGTCGCCGCAGGCCATCTT
>JAGQSE010000741.1 GCA_020439725.1 Acidobacteriota bacterium | reverse complement strand
CCGGCTGACCTCAGCCTGGCGGACACTTGAGCCCGAGGCGATGGAGGCGTGGCCTTCATCCCTCGGGCTTTTTCTTGGTCTGAGGGGCCCTCCAACAGTTGGGTTCCTCGTGTTCTCAGGTCCGTCGACACTTGGGTGCCCCTTCGATGTCTTCTTGGGCAATGTGGCCACCAGTGGTAGCCTTGAGGCCACGAGAGGAGGACTGTCATGACCCATGTCGGGGTCCGCGAGATGAAGGACCGCTTGAGCGAGTATCTTCGCCGGGCTCGGGCCGGTGAGCAGGTCGTGATCACCGACCGGGGGCGGCCGGTGGCCGCGCTCGTCGGGCTCAGGGCGGAGGGGGCTGACGAGGCGGCATGGAGCCTCGTCAGCAGCGGTCTCTGCGAGTGGAGCGGGAGTAAACCAAGGGGTCTCGAGTCCCGCCCCCGGATTCCCGGTCGGCGAGCCGAAGAGGCGGTCATCGAGGATCGGCGGTGATTCTCTACCTGGACACCAGCAGCCTGGTCAAGCTCTACGTGGACGAGATCGGCTCTTCGGATGTTTGCGCGCTGGTGGATAGGGCCGATGTGGTCAGCACCTCGATGGTGGCCCTGCCCGAGGCCAGGAGTGCCTTCGCCCGTCTGGCCCGCGAGGAGGTTCTCTCGGCTCAGGAGCTGGATTCCGTTCGCAAGGCCTTCCTCGGAGACTGGGACTCCTTCCTGAAAGTCCGTATGGTCCAACGACTCTGCCGTCGCGCCGGCGACCTCGCCGAAGACTATGCCCTGCGTGGATTCGACGCCCTCCACCTGGCCAGCTTCCTGGAGATCCTCGAACAGTCAGAGGACGAGCGCGTGGAGTTCTCAGCGTTTGACGCGCGTCTAAACGCTGCCGCCGCCCAGGTCGTCAAGGACGGTGGCTGAGCCTCGGCGCGCTTCCGACACTTGGGTCCCCCATGTCGGAAGCTCCCGTTCCAAGGTTCCTTCGAGGTCGGGTTTTGGCTGGCTTGGAACAGCCTTCCGACACTTAGGTCCCCCATGTAGGTAGGAGGCTCCGACACTTGGGTCCCCCATGTTGCGATGATGTCGAGAGCCGCTCGCTCAATCAAAATGCCGCACCCGCTCCCACCCGCTGGCGAGGTCGATCTTGGGGTGTCTGGCGATCCAGATGGTGCGGTGGTTTTCGTAGGGCATGCAGTCGGTGCACTCGAAGGTGCCGCCGGGGGTGAGGTCGGCGTAGACGCGCTGGTGGTTCTCGGGGTTGCCACCAAAGATCAAGAGCACCTGGCCGGAGCAGCCGCGGAGACCCCAGTACCAGTAGTTGTTGTGACCCGAGGTCGCCGGTGGCAGGCCGAGCTCGGGGCCGAAGAAGTCGATGGCGCCGGCCTCGCCGTAGTTTTGCGTGTAGACGCAGGCTTGCGCGCGGTCCTCGGGGGGTAGCGAGTCGTAGACCTGGGCGACCGCTTCCGCCATCTGTCGCCAGCCGTGCATGTCGGCGAAGAACTGCGGTAGGCGGCCGAGCTCGTGGTTTTCGGAGCTGCCGGGCTTCTCGCCCAGGGCCGCGGAGTAACGGAGATAGGTCTCGACGGGGAGCAATGGCTTGGCGAGGGGGGCGGCGAGGAGGATCGTGGCGGCCAGGACCATCGTCGCGACACGCACGCCGCGCTGCCAGCGAATCCCCGCGGTCCAGCCTTCGACGGCGGCTCCGGCGGCGGGGAAGAGCCAGGTGAAAGCGGCGGCGAAGTAGTAGGGCTTCGAGATCGAGAAGGCGAAGATCGCGAGCACCGTCACGATCGCCCAACCCATGGGCCGAAAGGGCCGGGCGGCGCGCGCCAGGAGCAACCAAACGAGCCCGCCGAGGGCCAGGAGGCTGGCCACCGGGCCGACGGTCTTGAGCTGTGCGACGAGGAATCCCAAGGCGCCGAGGGCGTGGATCTTGCCTTCCTGGGCGTTGGCGATGAACTCGCGGGTCGGCCAGCCATGCTGCCATTGCCACAGGACGTGGGGCAGGAAGAGCAGGGCCGCCAGCGCACCGCCGAGCCACAACCAGCGCTGGCGGAGGACATCGAAGCGCCTCCCCAGGATCAAACCCAGCGCGAGCCCTGCTCCGACCAGTCCAACGTCGAACTTGTTCTCGAGACCGACGCCCGCCAATGCACCAAACGCCAGCCACAGCCGGGGATTGCCGCCTGCCAGAAGGCGGCTCGCGAGTCGCGCCAACCCGGCCCAGATCAGCAGGTTGAAGGCGTTCATCGAGAAGAATGAGAAGAGCCCGAGGAAGATCGGCGCCGAGGCGATGAGCACCTGTGCGAGGACCCGGCCCCACCGCCCGGCCCCCAGCTCCTTGGCGGTGTCGCCGACCAGCAGCACCGTCGCCCCGGCGGCCACCGCCACCACCACCCGCGCGGCGATCCACGACGTGCCGAAGAGCGCTCGGCAGACCGCGGCGATGAGCGCGATGAGCGGCGGCTGGTCGACATAGCCCCAGGCCAGGTGCTGGCCGCAGGCGAAGTAGTAGAGCTCGTCACGGAAAACCCCGTAGCCAGGAGCCGTGAGCGCGAAGAAGAGGAGCGTGGCGACGGGAAGGGCCCAGCGGGCGAGGATCTCCCGGGAGGACTTCGAGGCGGAGCCTGGATCGTTCATGGGCACACCTACTCGCCTGCGTGACGGAAGGTTCCAGAGACCGGCGAGGATCTCAGGTCGTCATCCCCCATGGCGGAATCGGGGCGGTCGAAACCTGGCGTGGTGGGGGAATGGCGGTGGCTCCCGGAACCGAATCGCCTCGGCGGAAGAGGCAGAGGACCAGGCCACCGGGGCGAGCGGCGCTGGGGGCGACGAGCCCCGGCCATCCGGCGGCCCAGAGCTCTTCGCCGATGACCTGGTAGGACAGCCAGCCTTGCCGACCGGGCCTGGGAAGCGAGAGCCCGAGGCGATGGAGGCGGCGTTCGTTGCTCAGGTTGGCCACCCGCAGCTCGACGCGGAAGGTCCACAGGTAGGTAGGCAGCCATTGAGCGGGTGGCACGCCGAGCTCGGCCAGGTGGCGATACCACTCGGCCCAAGCGGTCTCCTCCTTATCGGCGAGATAGAGGGCATCGACCAGCGCGCCCCGTTGCCAGCGGGAGTCGGGGGCGGGATCGCGCGCCGGGATCGCGACGCGGGGAGACCGTCCATGGCGGACCCAGGACCCCGAAATCTCGATTCCGTCGACGTCGAGAGTCAAGGATCAGGTGGCTCCCGGATCCTCGATGGCCGCGATGACCCGGGCGACCTGCCGGTATTCGCCGGCGGCGATGACATCGATGGGTTTTTCGTCGCCCAGGGCTTCGTTGGGCTTGCTCAACCACAGTGGGATGTAATGGCGGGGCATGACCCGTTCGAGGCGGTCGGTGATCGCCGAGAGCTCCGCGACGCGTTCCGCCCGGGCACCGGACGGTTCGGAGCGGAGACCCAGCCAGCCGCGCACGGTGCTGGTGGCAGCGCCGGTGGCGCGAGCGATCTGCTCGGCGCTGAGACCGGCAGCCTGGCGCAAGCGATGGGCTTCGAGAGCAAAGGCGGTACTCATGACAGGCTCCTTGTTCGGGCGGTGCTGGAGCTACCCTTCATCGCCTCATGATAGAGAAGTCATCGCCAGATCGTCAAGGAATCAGCGCCATGTCGCGGGCACAAGCCGTCTCGCCAGTTGATACTCTTGGCGTCGATTCCAAGGCTTCCAGGAGGAGGAGACGCGCATGGCAGAGCTCATCGCCGCACCGACGATCATCGAGGCGGCCGGCAACAAGCCGAAGCGGATCGAGGAGTACGCCGGCAGGGTCAACAGCGGTCATGGCGCGGTGAGCGTCGCGCGGATGGTCTCGCCGGAAGGTTGGGTCGAGCCCGGGCAGCGGCCCGAGTTCGAGGAGATCACCGTCGTCCTCCGAGGAATGCTGCGGGTCGAGCACGAGGGTGGCGCCCTCGAGGTGCGGGCGGGGCAGGCGGTGGTGGCCCGGCCGGGTGAATGGGTGCGCTACGGCAGCCCGGAAGCCGGTGGCGCCGAATACGTCGCGGTGTGCCTGCCGGCCTTCTCTCCCGACACCGTCCACCGCGACGACTAGCGGTCAGCGACCCCGAAATCTGCGCCGTCAGCGCTCGCCGTCCATGGCGCGGAACGCGTCGTCGGTCGTGGCCGGCGGGCGGGTCAGCAGGCTGACCACCACCGTCACCAGGAAGCTCAGAAGGAACGCCGGGATCAACTCGTAGAGAAGGCCCTTGAGCGCCGGTGTGCGGTTCCACACCACCGTCACCACCGCCCCGGTCAAAAGCCCCGCGACGACGCCGGGCAGCGTCGTCCGGCGCCAGTAGAGCGCCAGGATCGAAGTTGGGCCGAGTGCCGCGCCCAGCCCCGCCCAGGCGAAGAGCACCAGCCAGAAGACCAGGTCCTTGGCGACGAAGCCGAGGAGCACCGCCAGCGCGACGAGCAACAGCACGACCAGGCGGCTGAGCTTGACCAGCTGCTCCTGCGGCACCTCGCGGCCGCGACGAAGGACCTTCTCGTAGAGGTCCCGGACCACCGCCGACGCCGCCACCAGGAGCTGAGAATCCGCCGTCGACATGATGGCGGCGAAGACCGAGGCGATGACCAGGCCAAAGACCACCGGGTGGAGGAGCTGGCCGGCGAGCTGGGTGTAGAGGTTCTCCTTGTCGGCGCCCGGGAGCTGGGCCGCGTCGGGGAAGTAGACGCGGCCGGCGAGACCGATGAACAGCGCGCCCCAACCCATCACCACGTTCCACACCGTCCCCACCACCGCTGCCCAGCGCAGCTGCTCGGCGTCGGAGATCGACATGTAGCGCGCCAGGATGTGCGGATTGCCGGGGGAACCGAGACCGATGCCGAGAAAGCCGAGGAAGGCGCCGGCGGAGATCGCCAGCGGATCGACCAGTGTCGGGTCGAGGGCCACCAGCTGGTGAAGAACGGCTCCCAGGCCGCCCTCGGCGCCGATGGCGACCACCGGCAACACGACCAGCGCGACGATCATGAAGCACGCCTGGAGCGTGTCGGTGAGGCTCACCGCCAAAAAGCCCCCGAGCATGGTGTAGGCGAGGACGATGACCGCGGTCAGCCAGACCCCCGAGACCTGCGGTAGACCGAAGCTGACGAAGGCCTTGCCGCCGGCGACGAACTGGGCCGAGACATAGGGCACCATGAACAGCAGGATGATGCCGGCGAGGAGGGCTCGGAGCCGTCCCGAGCGGTCCTCGAAACGCTCGCAGAAGAAGTCCGGGACGGTGACGCAGTCGTAGGCCTCGCTGAAGCGGCGCAGTCGCCGGGCATAGAAGAGGAAGAGCAGCAGCTCGACGACGATGTAGCCGACCACCGCCCACACCGCGGAGGCGCCACGCGCGTAGGCCAACCCGGTGACACCGAGGAGCAGCCAGGCGCTGCGCCCCGAGACCACCGCCGACAAGGCGACGACGAAGCGGTTCATCTTGCGTCCGCCGACGAAGAACGCGCTCACCCCGGTGGACGAGAACCGGGTCGCATAGACACCGATGGCCACCACCAGCACCAGGTAGGCGACGAAGGCTCCCGCGGCCTGGTAGAGGGCTGGTCCGGGCACCGGGTTCATGACTGTCTTCCGCCAGGGAGGGCGACGGCGAGCCCTACCGCCGTCAGGATGATCACGATCGGCAGGACGAAGAAGGCGAGCAGGAAGGGCAGCATGGGAGAGATTCTACCCACGACGGCCTCGGCCCGCGCCGCGGAGCCTCGTCGCGGGTTGATCGGCCCGGCGCTTTCGACGATGATCCACCGGTCATCACGACCGAGCCAAGGCTGCGGGCGCCGAGTCTGCCCGCCGTCGATCCGTCATGAAGCGTCCCCCGACCTCCGACCCGGCCCCGCCGCCCCGCCCTTCGCCGGCCATGGAGCGGGTGTCGAACGTCCTGTTCCGCGTCCTCGCGCCGCGTCTTCCCGAGGTCGAGCAGCCCGCCCCGCCGGCGTCTCTCGAGCCCTACGAGCAGCTCACCATCCCCCGCCGCGGGCGTGGCGGTGTGCTTTCCGCGACCTGGTTCCCGGCGCCGGGAACGGCCCGGGGCGCGGTGCTGATGATGCCGCCATGGCTCGAGTGGGGCCGCGCTTACTTCCATCGCCGCGGCCGCATCGAGGTGTTGCGAGAGGCCGGTTACGCGGTGCTGACTGCCGACTTCAGCGGTTTTGGCGGTTCGAGCTCGCCCCACGGCTACTTCGAACGCGACGTCGACGATGCCCTTTCGGTCCTCGAGGAGCGCTGCCCCGACCGGCCGCGGCATCTGTGGGGAGTGAGCTCGGGCGGCTACTGGTCGCATCCGGTGTTGGCGCGCCGCGACGTCGTCCGTGGGGCGATGTTCGAGGACGTCGCGCCGCACCTCATCGAGTGGTCCTGGCGCACCGCGCCCATCGGCCGGCCCATGTATCTAGTGTTCCGCTTCGTCACGAGCTCCGCCTATCGCTTCCTCGACATCCGCCGTCATGCGCCCTTCCTCAAGGTGGCGGCGGCGACCTATGTCAGCGGTGCTCTCGATCACGGGGTCCTGCCCGCGGACACCGAGGAACTGGCCCGGCGCACCGGCGGGCAGGCGATGGTCGTGCCCGAGGCCAAGCACCTCGGCCCGATCCGGGTCGCCAACCGGCGCATCCTCGACCTCGCCCTCGAGACCTTCGAACGGGCCGAGGCGGCAGCCGACTGACTCCTGGTACCGCTGCTAGGCGGTCTCGAGCCGCGCCGCCTCCCAGCCGAGGAGGGCACGCTTCCGGTGCTCGCCCCAGCGGTAGCCGCCGGCGGCGCCGAGACCGCGGATGAC
>JAGQSE010000740.1:360-3928 GCA_020439725.1 Acidobacteriota bacterium | reverse complement strand
TAGCTCAGTTGGTTAGAGCGCCTGACTGTGGATCAGGAGGTCGGCGGTTCAAGTCCGCCCCTCGGTACCAGGTAAACCCTTCCCCCTCAATAAGTTGCAGTTTCGCCGCCCCGCCGGTGCAGAGCCGAAATCCGTCTTAGGTACTGCATAGGTACTGGGGCGACGGATCTCAAAGGGCCTTCGGACGATCCCCGGCCTCGGGCCCCTGCTGAGCTGTCCGAGGGTGCCCGGCCCTTATCCCATGTCGCCAACATCGAGGTAGACGCGGAGATGCCACGAGAACGGGATCCTCGGTGCGGGGTGCCCACGGTGATCCCAGCTCCTGACGCCCAGCTCCAGGTCGCCGCCCGGAAGCGTCAGCCACTCGGTAGTCACGAACACGGCCTCTGGCTGCATTTCGCCGTGGAAGGTCGGAGTGGCGACGAAAGAAGGGTCGTCCAGGTAACCATAGTGCTCACAGAGGATGCTCTGTAGGTTGACATGCCACTCCCCGGCAGCCTTGGTGACGCCCGTTCCTGAGACGATGAGCGCTTGGCGCTTGATGCAGTCGCTCCGGGGCTCGACACCCTCGGCGTCTAGCGGGCGGGCATAGCCATTCTGTCTCCACTCAAAACTTGTTGGCATAACGGTTCTCCCTGTCAAAGCCCGCACGGCACCGTGCCGAACGGAGCGTCTGACGAGGAGAGACGGACACAGCGAGGCGTTTTCTGCGGAGAAAGGCGCTTTTGCCCAGGTCACAGGGGGAACTGGGTAGCCGAAGCCTTTCATTGCCGGCACGAACCCCTACGCAGGCGACCCAACGCGACGGGTCGAGCTCATGTGGGGAACTCGAGACCCACCAGGGAGTGATCCAGGTACAGCCGCTGCTTCAGAGACAGGGCATCCAACGAGCCGAGCTTCAGATCGTCGTCAACAAACGGCGCAGAACGGCAACCAAGATAGAGAGGGGTAGCGGAACCCGCCCGGGTGAGGTCGTGGTCCTTGACCTGGAGGACCAGCCGGGCTGGTCCCGTGCCTCCCGGATTGCCTCGCTGGACGCCGCCATGACCACGAAACTCCACACCCTTCGCCCACGCCGCTTCCTCGCCCGCCTGCGGCTGACCAGTGAGGTGCGCTTCGGCTTCTTTCACGGTGGGGTGCTGCGGGGGTTGGTGTCACGGGCGCTGGGGCAGCACGAGCTGCCGGCGGGGGTGGTGCCTGTGGTGTGTGAGGCCGGGCGGGTGCGGTTCGAAGCCGGAAGTGCGTACCACCTGGGGTTGACGCTGGTGGGAGAGCCCGCCGCAGAGGCCGGGAGCTGGACGGAGCGGCTCGAGGCTGGGCTCGCGCGGATCGGTGCGGGACGCGAGGCGGGGGGATCGTCGAGCGCCAGGTCCGGTACGCCAGCGCGACTCGAGGGCAACTTCCGGGTCGAGGCCGTCGACGAGCTTCCCGTGCCCGGTCTGCCGGGGCAGCTCGAAGCGCTTTGCCGCTCGATCGGTGCTCGCGCGTCGGAGGCCTCCCGAGAGACCGAACCGAGGTCCTCGGACGGAGCCTCGAACGGCGACCTCGCGCTGCACTTCCTTTCACCTCTCCGGCTTCAACGGCCGTCGGATCTCCAGGCGCCCGGAAAAGGGTTCCTCGACGACCACTGCTTTCCCCTCGCTCACTTCCTCGACCGTCTCGCCCGTCGCCTCTTCCTGCTCGAGCACGGCCGCTACCCGAGCGCCGAGGAGCGCGCGGCGTTTCCCGAGGTCCCCGAAACGGCCACCGCCGACCCGGCGGACCTCTTCTGGCTCGACGTTCCCGCTCCCGGCAGGCACGGCAAGCCGCGCACCCTGGGCGGCGTGGTCGGCACCGTCCGCCTCCACGGCGTGCCGGCCGGCTGGCTCCCGGACCTCGTCGCCGGTCAACATGCCCACGCTGGCGCCAGCACCGCGTTCGGCCTGGGCCGCTACGTGATCGCGCCGGCGGGTGAGATCGAACCCGTGTTAGCCCAGGATCTGTATCGGCCCGCCCGGTTGCTGCTCGGTGAGGATGGAAGTCGCGACGCCCTTTCCGAAGCGCTGACGACGCTCGTCGAACAGTCTTCGGAAGCCTACCGCCGCGGTCTCTGCCTCCAAAGCGCCTCCGCAACCCTCTACCGTGCCTTCGACGACGGCTACCGCTACGCCCTAGAGGCCGACCTCCCGACCCTCGTCCACCGGCTCCCTCGAGCCACTCTGACCGCCCGTCTCCGCGCGCTCTACCCGCAGGAACCCTGGGCCAACAAGCTCGAAAGTCGACCGGAAGCTCTCGACCCGAGCCTTGCATCCACCCTCGTCCCCGCGATCCTCGACCTGCTCGAAGACCTTCTCAGCCCCACCCACCGCCTGGCCCGCCAAGGATCCGGCTACGCGATCCTCTGTCGCACCTACCCCGAAACCCGTCAGGCCGAAGCTCGTCTCAAGAACAAAGGCCCCGGCCCCAAGTGGCGAGTCCGCGAGCTCCGCAAGCTCCTTGCACGCGACCGGCGATCGGTGCGAGGCGCCCGATGATCGCTCGAAGGCTCAACCGTAACTCGGGGGACATGATCCTCTCAATCGATTGGAGTGCAAGGTCATTGCAGCCAGCGATGATGCAGGAAGGAACCCAGCGATGCCGAATCGTGTCCCCCTGATGCCCGGCCAACCAAGGCATCGTAGAGGCGAAGTGGAGAGATGGCGGGGCAGGGCGGTCACAGGGAGCCGTTCCTACGGATCGATCAAGGAACGGCTGCCTTTATTATGCGAAGAGCTAACGAAAACGGTAGTGGATCGGCTGGAATCGAAGCCGGGGGAGCAAGAACGATCGCGTACGAACCCGGATGGCGAACCTCCTCGAGCGCTATGGAGTGCGGGTCCAGAGGTCGGTGTTCGAATGCGATCTGGAACCGGACACCCTCGGACGCCTCCAGCATCGCCTCCAAGAAGAGCTGTCCCAAGCCCCCGGCGGCGACGTCCGCGTCTTCCGCACCTGCGCCGACTGTCTGGAGGCGTCGTGAGGCTTGGGAGAGGTGGAGGAAGGATTGGGCGGGGATCCGTGGATCGTGGTTTGAGACTCCCCGCCTTCCTCCCGGACGCCGGAATCGTTGACCAGCAGCGGAAGGTTTTCTACGATGAACGAGTGATCCCCGGCGGTAGAGTCTTTGCCTGCAAGGTTGGTGACCGGTGGGAGGTCTTCCAGTTTGCGACAAATTGCCTCACTTCGAGACTTTCCGGGGATGAATTTCGAGGACCTGCCAATTTCTGTCATGGCGCCTCTAAATCCAATAGAATGAGGGTTTTACGAGGCAGCACCGCGAAAAACACGGAAAATCATCCCCGGAAGAACCGCAACCACAATGAAATCAACAACTTACAAGGAGGCTCTGAGCCCGATTTTGGCACCGGTTGAGGCCTCGAGACCCCATTTTCACCTCATCCCCGGAAGCGCCCCCGCAACCCCCAGTGGCGTCAAGCACTTGCAAGGTACGCCCTCGCAGTGCGAAAGGCCAACCAAGGCATTGCGACTCCGAGGATGAAGACCAGCACCCCGATGTCCACCAGGAACTCGCAGTGCGAAAGGCCAACCA
>JAGQSE010000740.1:0-230 GCA_020439725.1 Acidobacteriota bacterium | reverse complement strand
GGCCAACCAAGGCATTGCGACTCTTAGCCCGAGAATTCCGCCGATGAATGCACCGATTTTCTCGCAGTGCGAAAGGCCAACCAAGGCATTGCGACATTGACAAACTGGCAATCTGAACGACCATAATCACAAACTCGCAGTGCGAAAGGCCAACCAAGGCATTGCGACTGAAGCCCTGGGCGCCGGTGAGAACTTCGTCGGCGGGCGCCTCGCAGTGCGAAAGGCCAACC
>JAGQSE010000739.1 GCA_020439725.1 Acidobacteriota bacterium | reverse complement strand
GGCCAGGACACCCTGGTCATGACCTTCGACCCGTCGCTGCGGCTCAAGGACGCGCTGGGGGTGGGGGAGGAGGCGCGCGAGCACGAGGTCGAGGTGCCCCTCGACGCTCCGGGCCGCCTGGCCGCCAGCCTGCTCGACGCGCGGCGCACCTTCGACCAGCTCATCGAGCGCTACGCGCCGGATCGTGCGGCGCGGGAGCGAATCCTCGGCAACCGCTTCTATCACCATCTTTCGGGCTCGCTGGCGGGGATCCTCGAGTACATGGCCGTCGAGCGGCTCTTCGAGGTCGCCGAGGAGGGGCGGTACCAGCAGGTGATCCTCGACACGCCGCCGACCCGGCAGGCCCTCGACTTCCTCGAGGCTCCGCAGCGCATCGTCGACTTCCTCGACAGCTCGGCGCTCAAGGTGGCGCTCCGGGAGTGGTTCGACAGCGGTGGCCGGCTCAAGGCGACGGCCCGGCTGGGCGGTCTCGGTCGGCGCCTCGAGGGCTATCTCGACCGGGTCATCGGCGTCGACTTCCTGCGCGACGTCTCCGAGTTCTTCCGCGCTTTCGCGCCGCTGTACGACGGCTTCCGGCAGCGGGCGGAGGAGGTGCAGGAGCTGCTGCGGTCGCCCTCGACCCGTTTCATCCTGGTGGCCGGACCGGGAGAGGAGCGGATTCCCGACACCCTCTTCTTCGCTCGCAAGCTGGCGGAGGCGGGGCTCCACCTGGGGGCCGTGGTGGTCAATCGCGTCCACCCGCGCTTCGCGGCCGGCGAGGTGCCGGCGGAGGCTGCTGCAGGAGACGGGCGGCGGCTCCTGGCGTGGCTCGGCGAGCGCGACCACCGGGGCCTCGAGCAGCTTCGTCAGTTGCTCAGCGAGCACCCCCTGGTCGAGATGCCCATGAGCCCCGACGAGCCCACCGATCTCGAGTCCCTCGAGGAGCTGGGCCGGGAGCTGGCGCGGGGCCTGGGGGAGGGCGTTGCCGCACCGCGGAAAGGATCTTGACGTTTTTGCCGCACTGCGGTATCTTGACTTCGTGGACGACCGCCCGCCGGTCCTGTAGCGCCGCCCCAAAGCGGCAGCAAATCCGAGCAGCGGTGGGTGGTCCCGGCCGGGACATCCGCGGAGGCCGGGCCGGGCAGCTAGGAGGACTCAAATGATTCGCGTCATCAAGCGCTACGAAAGCCGCAAGCTCTACGATACCGAGGAAAGCCGTTACGTCTCCCTCGAAGACATCTCCGCCTGGGTGCGCGAGGGCCAGGAGGTCAAGGTGATCGACAACGCCACCTCCTCCGACGTCACCGCGCAGACCCTGACCCAGATCATCCTCGAGGAGGGACGGCGGGGAACCGCGTTCCTACCCAGCGAGCTGCTCCACGACCTCGTCCGACTGGGGGAGAAGGCCTTCTCCAACGGTGTCGAGCAGGTGCAGCACGGTGTCGACCGGCTGGTCAAGGCGTCCGTCGACCGTTTGGCGCCGGTGCGCCGGGCGCGCGAGGAGATGGACAGCCTGCGGCAACGCCTCGAGAGTCTCGAGAGCACCTTGACCGATCTCGAACGCCAGACCGGCGGCGAGACGGATCCGCGAACCGACTCGGTCTCGGGGGTGCGCGGCCCCAAGGCTGCCGCCGGCAGCGCCGCGAGCAAATAGCGGCCAGCTGGCGAGAAACTGGATCGACAGAGCTTGTGGACTTTGCGCCGGGCGGCCAACCGTCCCCGGTGTGACGACGCCCCGGACCGTCGGGGCATGGAGAACGAGACCATGGACAGCAAGAGGACCCTTCGTTCCGCCGGAGCCCGGCTCGAGGAGCTGGGCCGAGAAGCACGCCGCGCGGGCCGCAACGTCTGGCTCGCCGGTCTGGGCGCCGCCTCCGAGGTGGAGACCCACGGTCGCGACGCCTTCGACGCCATGGTGCGTCGGGGCGAGGCCTACGAGGCTCGCCGTCGGCGTAAGATCGAAGACGCTCTGGATGTCGCGTCGGGCCGCGCTCGCCGTGTGCGAGAGTGGTTCGTCGGAACGGTCGAGCAGGGTGTCGACGGCGCCGCCCGCGGGGCCGAGCGCACCCTCGAGCGGATGGGGGTTCCGACCCGCGAGGACATCGCCACCTTGGGCCGGCGCATCGACCGGCTGAGCCGTGAGGTGGAAGCCCTCGGCGAGCGCTGAGAGAGATCCCGGAGGTCGGCGGAGGCGCGAGCCTTGCCGTTCCCGGGCTGCGAGATGAAACCAGCCGATCAACGAGCGAGCGAATAGGAAGGGGTACGTCATGGCCAAGAAGAAGAGCAAGGCGAGCAAGGCGCAGGAAGAAGTCCTGAAGACCGCCAACAACATCTGGCTGGCGGGGCTGGGTGCCCTGGCGACCGCGGAGGAAGAGGGCAGCAAGCTCTTCCGCAAGCTGGTCGAGAAGGGCGAGAAGCTCGAGACCGAAGGGCGCGAGCGCCTCGGCAAGGTGCGCGAAGAGGTCGAGGAGAGGGTGGATGTGGCCAAGGAGCGTGCCGGCGAAGCCCGTGAGCGTGTCGAGAGCGCCTTTGGTGACCTCGCGGCCGGCGTCGACGAGCGGGTCAATTCCGCCCTCCAGCGACTCGGTGTACCGACCCGCGACGAGATCCGGCGCCTGAGCGATCGCGTCGCCGACCTCACCGCCAAGGTCGAAGGGATGAAGCCCGCCGCGAGCAAGCCTGCGGCGACGAAACCCAAGACCACCCGGAAGCCCGCCAAGGCGGCCGGTGTCCGGAGCGACGAAGACGACAAGACGCCGCGGGCCGCTAAGACGACCTCCAAGACCTCCAAGACTACCGGGGTCTGAGGGCCACGGCCATGGCAGGTCCGAACGGCAGCGGCTCGAGCGGCGAGTCGGCCGGGCGCGAGGGAGGTGTGGCTCTGGCTCTCGCCGGGGGAGGCCCCGGCGGAGCGATCTACGAGATCGGTGCCTTGAAGGCCCTCGGCGAGGCGCTCGAAGGAGCCGATCTCAACGACCTCGACATGTACGTCGGGGTCAGCGCGGGGGCGTTCATCGGTGCCAACCTGGTCAACCAGCTGACACCGGCGCAGATGTGCCGCGCCATCGTCAAGCACGAGCCCGGTGAGCACCCGTTCCGGCCGGAGATCTTCTTCACCCCCGCCGCCGGCGAGTTGCTGCGGCGCGGGCTGATGGTGCCGCGCCTCGTCTTCGAGGCGGTGACGGAATATCTCGGGGATCCCCGCGAACGGACCCTTCGTGAGACGCTGACCCGCCTGTCACGGGCGCTACCGGTGGCGGTCTTCGACAACGAGCCGATCCGCCACTACCTCGAGCAGATCTACTCGCTCAAGGACCGCACCGACGACTTCCGCCGGCTCCGCCGGCCGCTTTACGTCGTCGCCTCGGACCTCGACTCCGGTGAGGCGGTGCGCTTCGGAGAAGAAGGCCTCGACCACGTGCCCATCTCGCGGGCGGTGCAGGCGAGCTCGGCGCTGCCGGGGCTCTACCCGCCGGTGGAGATCGACGGCCGGTACTACGTCGACGGCGTGCTGCTCAAGACGCTCCACGCCTCGGTCGCCCTCGAAAAGGGGATGAAGCTGGTGTTGTGCATCAACCCCATCGTCCCCGTCGACACGGTGCGTGCGGTGGAGCGCGGCATCATGCGCCGCGGCCGGCTCATCGACCGCGGGCTGCCGACCCTGCTGTCCCAGACCTTCCGGACGCTGATCCACTCGCGCCTCGAAGCGGGTATGGCCCGTTACGAGGGGCGCTTCCGGGGTGCCGACATCGTCCTTCTCGAGCCGCGACGGGACGACTACAAGATGTTCTTCCGCAACATCTTCAGCTTCCGTGGCCGGCGCGAGCTGTGCGAGCACGCCTACGACGCCACCCGCCACGAGTTGCTGGTGCGCTACGAGGAGCTGCAACCGGTCCTCGAACGCCACGGTGTCGGTCTGCGTCTCGACGTCCTGAAGGAGGCTCGGACCCTGTGGGACGTGGTGGAGCCCAGCGCGGCACCGCCGCTGCCGCCGCTGTACCCGGCGCTCGAGCCCGGTGTGAGCGCTTCCCCGGTCGTGCCGTCGGCGGACAGCCCCCAGGTGGTTCGCGACCTCGACCGCTTGCTCGATCGCCTCGAGGACCTGGTCCAGGCGAGCTGACCACCGCCGGCGATGACCCATAGCGAACGCCCCGCGAGCCGGTGACGGCCGCGGGGCGTTTCGCGGTTCGGAGGGCCCGGAAATCGGCGGCGCGGCCTCTTCCGGCGCCCGCTACGTCGGTCTTGGGCCCTGCCGGTGGCCCCGACCGCCTCGAAACCGGGTCCCGCTGGCAGCGATTCGATCCCTGCTGTATAGTCCTCGTCAGCCGCCGTGGGCCCCTCCTGGGCTCCTGCTCAACAACCACCACCTTCGCCGGACCCCATGCTTTCCAGGCCCGCGCAACGCACCTCGCCGTTCCGCCGTCTCCTTCTGCCTCTCCTCGTCCTCGCCGCCATCGCCGTGATCATCGGCTGGGCGCGGGTGGGCGCTCCACCCCAGGTCGAGATCACCCCGGAGAAGCCGGGTCTCGGCGTGGCCACTCCGGTGCAGGTCACCGTCCAGGCGCCGGGGCGCGGTGTGTCGACGGTGGCGGTGGAGCTGGTCCAGGGCGAGTCCACCTGGCCCCTGGCGGAGATAGAAGCGAAGCCGCGTCCCTGGTGGCGCTTCTGGGGAGAGTACACGCCGGAGAAGACCCTCGATCTGACCGTCGGCCGGCAGCAGCTTCCCGAGCTCCGCGAGGGCGAGGCGACGATCCGCGTGATCGCCGGCCGTGCCCCCACCTGGCTCCGCCACCCGGCGCCGGTGGTGACCGAGAAGACCCTGCCGGTGCGGCTCCGCCCCCCGTCCCTCGACCTGGTTTCGACTCCCAACTACGCCGATCAGGGAGGGAGCGGCCTGGTGGTCTACCGCGTCGGCGAGGGCGCCGTGCGGGATGGCGTGAGGGCCGGGGACCGCTGGTTTTCGGGGTACCCGGTGCCCGGTGACGAGGCGTTGCACTTCGCTCTCTTCGGCGTGCCCTACGATCTCGAAGAGGCGGCGAAGGTGGTCCTCGAGGTCGAAGACGAGGTGGGCAACCGCGCCGATCGTCCCTTCCTCGACGCGTTCAAGGTCCACCCCCTCAAGCACGACACGATCCGCCTCGACGACGCCTTTCTGGGCCGCGTGGTGCCGGCGATCCAGGCGGAGACGCCGGACCTGGTGCCGAGCGGCGACCTTCTCGCCGACTACCTGAAGATCAACGGCGACCTGCGTGCCGCCAACGCCGCCGAGCTGGTCAAGCTGGGGGAGTCTTCGGCCCACGAGCTCCTTTGGCATGGCGCCTTCGAACAGATGCCCAACAGCCAGGTGATGTCGACCTTCGCGGATCGGCGGACCTACGTCTACCAGGATCGCGACGTCGATCACCAGGACCATCTGGGCTTCGACCTGGCCTCGGTACGGGCTGCGCCGGTGCCCGCGTCGAATGCCGGCGTGGTCGTACTGGCGCGCTACTTCGGCATCTACGGCCGGACGGTGGTCGTCGACCACGGCTACGGTTTGATGAGTCTCTATGCCCACCTGTCGCGCATCGAGGTGACCGACGGCCAGAAGGTCGACCGCGGCGAGGTCCTCGGCCGCAGCGGGCAGACGGGCCTGGCCGGTGGCGACCACCTGCACTTCACGCTTCTCATCCACGGCCTGCCGGTCAACCCGGTCGAGTGGTGGGACGGCCGCTGGATCGAGCGGCGCATCCTCGGCCCGTTGCAGACGGCCGAAAATTCCTGATCCCGGCGGGCGGCTTCACGACGGGTCGCCCAGCGAAGGACATCGAGCATGGTTCGGACGGAGGTTCCATGACGGCATCTGCTGAGGCCCTCAAAGAGGCCCAGATCGGTGAAGTGGTCGAGCGGCTGAAGAAGCGGTGGAGCGGCGACGACGTCGGCGACGTCGAACGGTTCGTCCGCCAGCTGTACGCTTCGGCGAGTCCCGACGATCTGCTCGAGACGCAGCCCGAGGATCTGCTCGGCGCGGCGCTCGCGCTGTGGTCCCTGGCCCGGGTTCGGCAGCCGGGGCGCGCCAAGGTGCGGGTGTACAACCCGCAGGTGGAGGACCATGGCTGGCAGTCCCGCCACACGGTGGTCGAGGTGGTCAACGACGACATGCCGTTCCT
>JAGQSE010000738.1 GCA_020439725.1 Acidobacteriota bacterium | reverse complement strand
GGAAATCCGGTGGCTCGTATCGACGGAACCGGTCGTCAAGACGAGCACTTCGGCTTCCTCGAGATCAAGAGTCCGGGAGTCGATCCGGTAACGGGCCGGCAGCGCCTTGGCTCCTTGACGCTCAATCAACGGTCCCACGACGCGCTACCAGTGACGGAAATGCGGTCGCGGAAGATCCAGCTCCGAGAGTTCCATGGCAAGACCGTTCCTCAGAAGGTCCTGCAAGTGGACGTCAGTCGAAGCATCGCGGAGGACGTGGCGGGTCCGGCTGCCACGCAGCTCGAGCGCGGGCGCCTGGTGGAGAACAAGATCCTTTCGGACCTACGACGCAAGGGGATTCTCGCCGAGTCGCAGGTCAGCACCCTCAATCCCGGGGGGCGGAGGGTGTTCGATGGCGTGGCCCGCTCCGGGATCCTGGCGCGAGTGAATGTATTCCTGACGATCTTCAGTCTGTTCGTGGACTCCGTAGAGATGAAGCGGGCGGTAGATGACTTCAAGGAGCTGCATGGAAGGAAACCTTACTTCGGGGAAAAGATCTACTACCTTCAATACCATCATTTTCCAATTTATCGAGATATCCCGCCGGAGGCGTGATCCGTTGATCGGTTCCGGTATTTGTCTTGAGCGTGTTCGGGAGGCGACCCGTTCCGTTTCCTGACGGATTCTTTGAAGCCTCTCTTGAAGAAAGGATCGACCTATGAAACGTCGAATCGCGAGCAGGAAGTGTCGGTGGTCTCGTGTCGCCAGATTCTGCCCCTCGTGGGGAGCTCTGGTCCTCGCTCTGGTGGGTGTGTTCACTCTCGGCCCTTCGGCGGAAGCCACCACCCTCGCCAAGCAGGGCCGCTGGCTGACCGTCGACGGGAGCTATCCCTACCTGGTCGGCATGGATGCCCAGCACCTGGTGGCGGACCCGTCGCACTGCAACTCCGGCGAGACCGCGGCCGCGTGCTTTGACCGGTACCTCGACGCCATGGTCGGCGCCGGTATCAACAAGGTGCGGGTTTGGGTCTACAACTACTTCGGACCGGCGTATTACTACCCGTGGAAGAGCGATGGCAGCGGGGAACAGAGAAAGATGCATCTCGATCAATTCGATGATCAGATCGGCGACCAGCACTTCTGGCCGCGGATGAGGACCTTCGCCGAGCGGGCCAACGCCAAGGGAGTCATCGTCGAGGTGACGATCCTGGCTCCCAACAACCTCGACAACGTCGAGGGCTGGACCGGCTACGACAATGGAAACTTCCTGTGGCCCAACGCCTGGAACAGCGCCTTCAACTACCAAGGTGCCTTCAACAGCAACGGGACGTTCATTCCCCAGTTCTTTGACAAGGACTATGCCGAGGGTACTACGCGTCTCGATACCTTCCAGCTGGGGCTCATCGACAAGACCTTCGACGAGCTCTCTCCGTACACCAACGTCTATTTCGAGATCTGTAACGAGTTTCCGCTCACCCTGGTCCTGACCAACAACCCCAAGAACCCGGATACACGGGTCGAGTGGCACAACGGCCTCATCGACCACCTGGTCAACAGGACACCCTCGCGCATCGTCTCGGCGCACGCGCAGGAGGGTTGGGGCGCCGACCGGCCGACCTCCGGCGTGGTGCTGCCCACGGCCGGCATTTTCAACTTCCACTTCACCGTCGGCAGCAGCGCCCAACCCAACGAGCCGGACACGGTCTCGGACCTTCTCCGCAACAACCAGCTCGGCACCAGCCCGCAGGACAGCGGCAACGTGCTGTTCAACAACGAGGCGCAGCACTACGTCTCGAACTACGTCCTCCTCCAGGACAAGCTCGACCTCAACACCCGCACCGCGTGGGCGATGCTGACCTCGGGGGGCTACTTCTCCTACTACGTCGACGAGATCCCTTACATCGGCAACAACAGCCTCGGCTGGAACCAGGTGTCGGCGCGGACCCGCGGCATGAGGGCGGTGGCGGAGAGCCTCCGCTTCTGGCAGATGTCTCCGGTGGACGCCGCGAACGGCAACGCGGAGTTCGATTCCCTGGTGACGGACGGGCCGACACCGCCGGGCAAGTGGCAGGTCCTGGCGGAGGTGGGGGAGCAGTATCTGGTCTACTTCTGGAACGTCAACGGTCCTCCCGCCCAGCGCGACGTGCTCATCGACCTGCCGCCGGGGAACTACCAGTACACGTGGTACGACGCGCGGCGGGGGCCACAGTCCTCGACCTTCATCCTGGCCAGCGGCGATGTCGTGGGGGGCGGACTGACGACGGTTTCGGCGCCCGTCGCGAGCTCGTGGAGCGGAACCGTGGGTGCCGCGCTGACGCTGATCCGGGTCGGCTCCGGCGTGGACGGCTATCTCGACTCCGCTGCCTGCGATCACATCAGCGGTTGGGCTCAGGATCCCGACACCACGGCCTTCGTCACCGTCGAGATCTACGACGGAGCGATCACTGGCGGTGGAACCCTGGTCGCCAGCACCGTCGCCAACCAGCGCCGGGAGGACGTGGGCAACCGGGGGTTCTCGATCCCCACTCCGAGTGTGCTCTTCACCGGGCAAGCCGAGGACGTCTACGCCTATGCGGTGGACCTCGACGCCCAGGGTGTCGCCACCGGCCAGCGGCTCCTGCTGAGCGGCTCTCCGAAGACCATCGCTTGCCTGGCGCCGCCCACCGGGGTCTCCGCCAGCGACGGTACGTTCACCGACCGCGTCCGTGTCAGCTGGAACCCCAGTTCCGGCGCGACCAGCTATGAGGTGCTGCGTTCGACCTCGAGCAGCAGCTCCACCGCTACCGTGGTCGCGTCTGCCGTGCAGCCGCCCTGGGACGACCTGGGCGTGGTCCAGAACACCACCTATCACTACTGGGTCCGGGCGAACTCCGCACAGGCGAGCAGCTCGTTGTCGGCGCGTGACAGCGGTTTCGCGGCGCCGGCGGTCCAGACTTTGACGCTCTATCCCTACGACGACGCCTACATCGACGAGGCGGATTCCTACGGCGACTTCGGAGGCTTGCCCCAGCTCTACGTCCGGGGTCTGAACACCCAGCAGGG
>JAGQSE010000737.1 GCA_020439725.1 Acidobacteriota bacterium | reverse complement strand
TCTGCACACCCATCTCGTCCCGCAGGAAGGCGATCACCGTCTTCGCCTGGTCGGACATGGCCTGCCATTCGATGCCGGCGTAGATGTCCGCGGTGTTCTCGCGGAAGATCACCATGTCGACCTTGTCGGGCTCCTTCACCGGCGACGGCACACCGGCGTAATAGCGCACCGGGCGGACGCAGGCATAGAGGTCGAGGAGCTGGCGGAGCGAGACGTTGAGACTCCTGAAGCCACCGCCCACCGGCGTCGTCAGCGGGCCCTTGATCGAGCCACGGAAGTGGCGGATCGCGTCGACGGTGTCCGAAGGCAGCCACTCGCCGGTCTTCTCTTTGGCCTTCTCACCGGCGTAGATCTCGAACCATGCGATGGATTTGCTGCCGCCGAAGGACTTGTCGATGGCCGCGTCGAGGACCCGGCGGGTGGCACGCCAGATGTCCGGGCCGATGCCATCGCCCTCGATGAAGGGAACGATGGGCCGATCGGGCACCGTCAGCACTCCGTCCTGCCAGGAGATCTCCTGGCCGTCGGCGGGTGGGGTCATGGCATTGAAGGTCTTGGACACGGCGACATCCTCCTTGGAACCTGGAACCGTCACACCACCGGCAGCGGCGTCACGCGGGGAACGACACGTTGTCAGGGCGAGCTGTGGCCGTCGATACGAGCCACGAGGGGAGGTTAGCACAGCGCCGGAGGGGGCCCAAGAGCTCCACCTGGAAGCGTCGGAAGGCCCGATCACCAGCTGGCCGGAACCGTTCCCGGTCAGTCTGGAACCACCCCGAAACCCTCCTGCCGGAAGTGGTGGTCGAGGGCGATGGCGCTTCCAAGACCCAGCCGCCGCATCAGCACGAAGGAGGTGCAGTCGGTGAACGAGTACTGCTTGTCAGGCCGCTCGACGAAGAGATGCCAAGCCGCCAGCTCGTCCCGAGCCGTCAGCCGGACCAGGTCGACCGCACCCGAATCGAGCAGCACCGCCCCCACCCGCTCCGCCGCGCCGTGGCCCAGGCGGGCCTGGCACAGCGTGACGATCTCGTCGAGGATGAAGTTCGAGCTGACCAGGCGGCCCGAGAAGGTCTCGAGGGCGGCAGCAGCCTCGCGGTGATCCGGGTCCGAACGGTTGAGGTAGGCGTACCAGGCGCTCGTGTCGACGAAGACGCGGTTCACCCGTCGCCTCGTCGGCGCGAGGAGGACACACCGTCGGGTTCGCCGTAGAGCAGGCGGTCGTGGTCTCGGCCCGAGCTCTCGGGATCATCGGCGACCCCGCGAAGACCCAGGAGAGCGCCCCTGCCCTCGTCGACCTCGTCGACGAGGTACTCGGCGAGGGCCTCGCGCACCACGTCGGAGATGCTCCGACCGTCACGGTCCGCCCGCGAACGGATCGCCTCGTACTGCCAATCGTCCAGGTTGAGCTGTGTGCGACGCATGTCGCATACATCTTACATATGGATGATGCTGCGGACAACCCACGCTGCCTTGAGGTCGTACCGCACCCGAATCCGTGTGCGGTCGGAGACTGCGCGGCCCGCCGATCCCGTTATGATGATTCCTTCGGATCCCCCAACGACCCACGGAGGCAGGCATTGAAGAGAGCCCTGTGTTTCGCCGTCGTGCTCCTCGCTACCCTGGGCAGCGCACCCCACGCGGCCGCCCGCGAGCTTCACTGGGAGTCTCTCGACGTCCGCGCCCGTCTCGACGCCGAGGGCCTGATGCACATCGAGGAGCGCCAGACGATGGTGTTCACGGGCGATTGGAACGGCGGCGAGAGGCGGTTCCGGCTCCTCGGCTCCCAATCGGTCAAACTGCACGGGATCCGGCGCGTCGATCCCGACACCGGCCGCGAGACCGAGCTGGTCCGCGGCAAGCTGAACCGGGTCGACCACTACGACTGGACGGGCTCCGAGGTCGTGCGCTGGCGCTCACGCTTGCCCTCGGACCCTCCCTTCGACGGCACCCGGATCCTCTACATCCTCGAGTACACGCTCACCGGGACCCTCGAGAGCGTCAGTGCCAAGACCTTCGCGATCGCCCCCGACTTCGTCTTCCCCGATCGGCCCGGAGTGATCGAGCACTTCTCTCTCGACTTCGACGTCGACCCGGTGTGGAAGAGCGACCAAGAATTTCCCCGGGTCCTCGAACGCAGCAATCTCGGACCCGGCCAGGGCGTCGTGGTCGCCGCGACGCTCACCTACACGGGCAACGGTTGGCCCGCCGCGGTTCCCCGACCGCTTCCGCGCTGGATGCACTTGCTGGTCTTCGGCCTCGCCCTCCTGGCGATGCTCTGGTTCGTCATCGACCTGTGGCGCCACGAGACCACCCTCGGACGTTTCGAGGGGCCGGACACACCGGGCACCATCGACCGCGCCTGGCTCGAGGAGCATCTCTTCGAGCTGCCGCCGGAGGTCGCCGGTGCGCTCTGGGACCGGGCGGTGGGTCCACCGGAGGTCGCGGCGGTGATCGCGCGCCTGGTCGCGGAGGGCAAGCTCGAAAGCGAGATCGTCGAGAAGCCCTGGTACCGCGGTGGCAACACCCTCAAGCTCCGCCGCACCATCCCCATCGCAGGGTTCAGCGGCTATGACCGCAAGCTCATCGCCGGACTCTTCGTCGGCAAGGGCGACGAAACCGACACCGACACGATCCGCAAGTACTACCGGTCGAAGCGCTCGGGCTTCGACCCGAGCAGCAAGATCCGCAAGGACCT
>JAGQSE010000736.1 GCA_020439725.1 Acidobacteriota bacterium | reverse complement strand
CCCACGTCAGCGATCCGACCTGAGGAGAGGAAACTGTCGAGCCCTTCGACCACCAGGTCAGGATGACTGCGCGGGGGGAACTCGGAGTGCGATCACTCGACGCTGGCGCGTTCCTAACGGTAGGTGAGCTTCCGCATTCGTGGCCCCTTGTATGGGGAGAGGGAGAACCCCAAGAGCTTCCGCGCCTCCCTCGCGGCGTGGGGCGGAATCTTCCGTCGGAGATCTGAGAGCCGTCCGGCGCAACATCGCTTGATCTTCTCCCCGCTGTCGCAGGGGCAGTCCCAATGCCCTTTCACGCTTCGCTTCCCTAGCAAGAAGAGGAAGCGATCGATCTCCGCAGCCACATCGGTCTGTAGCAGCTCGACATAGAAGTCGTGGATACCGTCGGCACCGTGCCTCCACTCACCGAAGGGCCAGCTCTCTCCAAGCTCGACAAGACTCTGCCCGAGGAAGTAGTCATGGAGAGGCCCGTCCAAGTACTGTTGAAATGGTGCGCCAGGTGGAAAGCAGCGCCAGCGGTCATCCGGCAGCAGGATGCATGCCCGGCCATCGGGTTCGACGTGGCAGTCCGGCTCGTGGGAGATTCGACCACCCAGTTCACGGACGACGGGAAGAGACCTCGGGTAGTCGGCGGGTAGCTCGATCGAGATCTTGTAGCGGTCGAGGGTCCTACCTTCGGGGGACAAGACGGCAAACATGCCGCGCACGACGAGGCCACTATCCTCCCTGAGGAGGTGGAGGTTCGGTTGCCGCAGCCGCAGCCCGGTCCTGATGTCATCCTCAAGCTCGTCGGGTGGCTGGCGGCTCAAGATCCCTCGAGCCACGGCCGGGTTGGTGAAGTGACCGCAGCGGCCGCGGCGACCAAAGACTCACGCTTGTCCTGGTCGTCGACGTCGTCGACTTCTCCGAAGACTGCCTCCCAACCCTGATTCTCTATCTGCCAGAGCGTGTCCTCTGCCACGACCTGGAGAGAGCTTCGGCAAGCGTCCAGAAGGGGCTTGAGGTCATTGTTGGAATTGGCGGGGTCTTCGACTCTGAGCTCGGAGGCGCGGTCTCGGAATTCCGTCCAGACATGCTCGAGCTGGCTCGGGAGCTCCTCGTCAACGTGGTCTTGCAAGAGCTTCACCACCAGAAGCTCGAGGACGAAGGTCTTGGCCGAGTCGATGCCGTTGCGGGTTCGCCAGAGCTTCATGAGCCTGACCGCCTCTCGAACGCCGCTGTCCCGAATGTGCTCGATGTGCGTTTCGAGATTCGTCTTCAACCGCTCCTTTTCACCCCCTGCCTGGTACAGGAACACGTCGTCACGATCGTCGGTCGTGAAGCGTCCGGGGACGACGTCGATGTGCAGGTCGGTCGTCCAATCGTCTTGTGCCCGGACCCGAAGAGCGGAGGTCTTCCGCTCGACCTGGAAATCAACCCGAAGGGCCTTCTCGGTCGCCTCGTACAGCTCCTTGAGGGTCGAGCCAGCCGACGTCTCATCATGTTCGAAGTAGCAGGTCATGTCGCCATCGTAGGCTTCGCGGATCATCGTTTTCTTGGCCATTGAACCGGCCCACCGAATCGAAGGCGCTGAGCTTGAGAACTCGACCAACAGCCTCTCGCGAATGTCGTCCCGTCGTTGCCGGAGGTCCTTAAGTTCCTGGTCATCGTCCTTGAAGGTCTGCTGTTCCAGGATCCGATTGAGGTACTCGTTGGGTGTCATGAAATCTCCAGTGTTCGCGTGAAGCCGCCGGCCCTCGAATCCCGGTCCCAGATTACGAGCCTCGGATCGACCTTCGGCAACCGTGCCCGACCCAGTGTGATCGCGATGGGCGCTGGAACTGCGGGAAAGACGTGGACGGCTTCGAGTTGTGGATGAGCTGCCCGGATGTGGGACAGCAGTCGGTTGTAGGTGGTTGTGAAACGGTCAAGGTCATCCCGCGTCCGGAGGCAGAGCGGGTTGGGCGCTTGGTCGTCGAGTGTGAGTTCGTAGACCTGCGCTTCGGTACCGAGGGCAGAGTGAGCAGCCTGGACATCGTTCTTGCCGCTGATGTTGATGAGAAGAGCGACCGGGGATCCGCTCGCCTCGGCCGTGACGCGATAGCTGAATCTCGCCTCGCCAGGCTCGTCAAACCACTTCCAGGTCTCCGGGTGACGGTGACGCTGATAAAGGTCGACGGAGGTCTTGTCGCTCAGCCTGGAGCCGAGGTAGACCAGGAGGGGTATGGCGGCCAGCCCGAAGACCGAGACCCGGAGACTTCTCCCGTTCTCGGGCGGTAGATCCAGCAGCCGACGAACTTGTCGATCGATTGTTGAAGCGGCTGACTGCCAGTAGTGGAGCGTTGGCTCGTCTGGAACGGCAGTAAGGTCGATCTCGACCTTGTCTCGGCGCCGCAAGTAGCTCGGAGCTACCGCGACCTGCATCTCTTCGTCGGAGATCTCCACGGGACGGTTGACGATCAGCCCCTTGATAACGAGGGGGATGGTCGCGCGGTCCTTCGAGAGATCGGTGAGCCAGAAGATCCGGTCCTCATGGTCGCGCTTGAACTTCCTGAGGACTTCGACCGGATAGCTCGCTGGATCCACCGAGTCGACGAGGTGGTGACACTCCGGGCAGAGGAGAATCAGATTCTCGATGGAGTTGATCTCCGCTGGGCGACCGGGCTCGCTCCCGCGAGGTCCTGATTTCGCGAAGGCGTAGATATGTGCTTGCTCGGCGAAGTTGCCAGGCGATTCGGTCGGGTAGTGTTCGAGGAGGTACTTGTTGCATCCGTCGAACTCGCATCGGCCGCCGGCTTGGACGTAGAGAAAGAGCCTCGTTGGGGCGGGAACGCTCCGGCTCGGCTTGGCAACTGGAGCCTTGATGAGTCCTGGGTCTTCCGTCATGTTGGCGATCTGCCTCCTTGATCTCACGGTGAGAACGGCCTTCTCCGCCCTCAATGCCCTATGCTCATCTAGCCAGCGAACTGGACAGACGGCGCCGAATTTGTCCAGATCCCGCATGCGGTGAGCATGAAGAGACGAAGAGACAGCGTGGCGAAGAGCGACAAAGCCCATGAGTCCGCAGGTCCGGACGAGGTCACCGAAGCGATCGCCTCCCTGACCTCGGAGGAGCTTCTGGCGCTACGGCTCAAGGCTCGCTACTACGCGAAGGGGCTGGGCCGCCTGCGACGCGGCCGAGATGAACAGGACCTGATTCAGGAAGCCATGCTCAGGACACTTGACGGAGATAGGAAGTGGCAGCCCGCGAAAGTCACCTTCGTGCAGCACCTGTACGGTGCAATCAAGAGCATCGCCTATGCCTGGAGAACGAAGAGCGAGAGGGGCGATGCCGCCGAGGTTCCGGACTCGGATCATGCGAGAAGCTCCGAGCTAACAGTCGAGACCTTCGGATCATCCTCGGGCAATCCAGTGACGGCGCTCGAAGTCCGCGAAGATCTGAACAGAATCCACGAGTACTTTCGCGAAGACAGAGATGTGGTCGAAATCCTCGCTGGGTGGGAGGAGGGGATGGGGGGACCGGAGATTCAGGAACTTGCAGAGATATCCGAAAATGAGTATCGAGCCGCAGTCCGAAGACTGCGTCGCGGCCTCCCGCGCATCGAAGGGCTTGGAGGATTCGCATGACAACGAGAGATTCGAGCGACTCGATGTGGCAGGTGATGGCATCGCTTGCGGAGTCCATCGACGGCGCGTCCGAGGCTGAACTCCAGGATGCGCTCGGAGTCACGCCCGACGGTATGGGTGAACTGGCGGAAGAGACGAGATCTCTCCTAAGTGGCGCAGTCTCGGCGTTTCGGAAGCGCCAACTAGCCAGCGCCAGAAGAGACTACGAGCGATCGGTGACGGCGTATAGGACGACGCTCAAGCGGGGGGTTGCCGGGGCGACCGAGAGGATGCGGAGGATTCTGGGAGAAGTCCTGAACAGTAATCCCGACCTTCGGCCGGCATTGACCGCCCAGTTCCGGGACTTCGAGACGATGAGCGACAAAGACATTGAGGGCGCGTTTCGACAGCTGGTTGCGCTCGGCGTGATCGAGGATGAGAGCGACTCACTCGACCCATCCGAAGAAGACCAACGGTGACCCGATCCTCCAGGAGTCCGCTACGCCTCTTGGCCTCTCTCGGGATCGAGCATCCTGGGGAGATCGATGTCGAGGCAATAGCGTTCTCGTGTGGCGCCACGGTTGTCTACGAGCCCCTCCAAGGCTGTGCAGGCCGCATTCTCGGGTACGAGGACCGAGCGATCATCACGGTCGATTCCGACTGCTCCAGGGCGAGGCAGCGATTCACGGCTGCACATGAGCTCGGGCACTGGCTGCGAGACCGTGGTTCGGTGTCGCAGTTCTCTTGCAGTCAGCAGGACTTCGTACTGAGCTGGGGGAAGGAGGACCCCGAGCGGAGGGCCAACAGGTTCGCTGCCGAGTTGCTCCTTCCCGAACCAATGTTCCGACGCGACGCGAAGGACCGAGAGCTGGTCTTCGATAGCGTCAGAGAGTTGGCTGATGTCTACGAGACCAGCCTAACCTCGACCGCTATCCGACTGGTGAAGCTCGGTAGCTTCCCAGGAATGATCGTCTGCAACGAGCGGGGGGCTGGGCGATGGCGTTGGTTTGTAAGAGGGCCGCTGGTGCCAGATAGCATCTGGCCCGTCGATCGCCCGGGACGGGAATCGGTTGCGTTCGAGCTGTTGAACGACGTCGAGCCAGGCGGGAAGGAGGTCGTTCCCGTTTCGGCCTGGGTCGAAGGGGACGGACTGGATCGATTCGCAGTCCATGAGGACACCTTGGTTGTCGGGAGGTACGTTCTGTCGCTTCTGTGGTGGCGCGACGAGTCGCACCTTCTGTCGATCCTGGAGGGCGACTAGGCTTGCTTCAGTCGTAGCCCCCCGAGGGGTGCTTGATTGCGGAGGCCAGATTTCGCCTCGAAGACCCAGCTCTCGGTGGCCTCCCACAGATCGGGTGCGTCCCTCGGGCGATTGAAGCACCCTCACCGCGTTCGGGGTGCCCCCCTCTGCGGAGAACCCTGCGGATCCGCCGGACTTTTCCAGATGAAACGGTGACGCCCCCACCGATGAAACGGTGACGGGCTTCGCGGCGCTCAGGGATGAAACCGTGACGCCGCACCGATGAAACGGTGACGCGACCAGGGGCCAGGTTGCTGCAGGCAAACGACTTGCGGCGCCCTCCTGTATTCCCCCTGTATCCAGACCTATAGCTTCTCCGGTAGGGCTCCGCCGGCGGCTGCGGAAAACAGGAGCCGGACACAGAGAAGGCTGAGCAGACCAAGGCGGTCGCCCTTCGGGCGCTGCTCCCCCACCCGACCTCTCTTCTCATTTCCCCTCAACGACCCAGCAGTCTAGACGGCCGCTTCGCCGGCGCAAGGCCAAGCCCTCCGGGTGGCTTCGCCAGCCTTGTCGCAGTCTCGCGGCCTTGACTGATCTCTGGGTGCGTTGAGGGGAAAAA
>JAGQSE010000041.1:1422-5574 GCA_020439725.1 Acidobacteriota bacterium | reverse complement strand
GTTCGCCCTCGTCCAGCCGTCGACCAAGACGCGGCTCGACGTCGGTCTGCGGCTCGACGCCGTGGAGCCTTCCGGGCGACTCGAGGCCTCGGGCAGCTTCAACACGATGGTCAGCCATCGGGTGCGCGTCGAGAGCGCCGACGAGGTCGACGAGCAGCTGGTCGGCTGGCTGCGGGCGGCCTATGATGACGCCGGCTAACGAGCCGTGACTCGAATCAACGAGCGGAGACCGAGGAGACACGAAGCATGAGCGCTGGAGAGGGACCCAAACCGGGGGAGATTGGCTGGATCGACATCGCGGTGGCCGACGCGGAGCGGCTGAAGGACTTTTACGCTCGGGTGGCCGGGTGGGTGGCCGAACCGCTCGCCATGGGCGGCTACTCGGACTACGTGATGACGCCGCCGGGTTCCGACAAGGCAGCGGCCGGGATCTGTCATGCGCGTGGCGGCAACGCGGATCTGCCGGCGCAATGGCTGATCTACATCACGGTCGCCGATCTCGACGCCGCCATGGCCGAGTGCCGCGAGCTCGGCGGCGAGATCGTGGCGGGGCCGAAGGGCAAGGAGGGCTCGCCGCGCTACTGCGTGATCCGCGATCCCGCCGGCGCCGTCGCGACGCTCTATCAGCCCTGATCCGGCTTGCTACAGCTGCCGGCGAACGCGGTGGATGCGCATCAGGTTGGTGCGCGGGCGTTCGCGGATGGGGTCGCCCATGAGGATGATGATCACCTCGTCGGGCTCGGCGAGACCGCGGGCCTGGAGCTCGCGGTCGACCACCTCGACCACCTCGTCGTGGTGCTCGACGTCGCTCTCGAGGACCAGCGGCTGGACCCCCCAAAGCAGCTGGATACGCCGTGCGATGGCCGTGTCGGTGGTGAAGGCGAGGACCGACACCGCCGGCCGGTAGCGCGCCAAGAGCCGCGCGGTGAAGCCGCCCTGGCTGAAGGCGATGATGCGCCGGACGTTGAGCAGCTCGGTGGCGTGAGCGGCGGCGGAGGAGATGGCGTCGGGAATGTCGATGGAGCCGACGTGGAAGCCGTCGGCGACCCCGGGCTCGGCGCCGCTCAGACCGAACACCTTCTCGCTCCGCGGCCGGTAGCTCTCGGCCTCGCGGATCGTCTGGTCCATGGTGCGCACCGCCGCCACCGGGAAGCGGCCGGCGGCGGTCTCCCCGGACAGCATCAGGACGTCGGCACCGTCGAAGACCGCGTTGGCGACGTCGGAGACCTCGGCGCGGGTGGGGCGCGGCTGCTCGGTCATCGACTCGAGCATCTGGGTGGCGACGATCACCGGCGTTCCGGTGCGGCGTCCGGCGGCGATGATCTTCTTTTGCAGCACCGGCACCTGCCGGAGAGGGACCTCGACACCGAGGTCGCCGCGCGCCACCATCACCGCGTCGGCCGCGCTGACGATCTCTTCGAGGTGCTCGACGGCCAGCGCGCGTTCAAGCTTGGCGATGATCGGCAGCTCGCTGCCGGAGGCCTCGATGACGCCGCGCAGTCGCTCGATGTGGTCGGCGCTGCCGATATAGCTGGCACCGATGTAGTCCACCCCGGCGTGTACGACGAAGGCGACGTCGGCGCGGTCCTTCTCGGAGATCTGAAAGGGCAGCCGGCTGTCGGGGAGGTTGATGCCCTTGCGGGTCGACACCGGGCCGCCGTTGATCACCCGGGCCACCACCTGATCGCCCCGTCGGGTCTCGACGGTGAGCTCGACCAAGCCGTTGTCGATGAGCACGCGCTCGCCAGGGCGCAAGTACTGGAGCAGGCCCGGCGAGTCGAGGGGCAGGTCGACGCCGTCGCCACCTTCGGCCAGCACCACCTGTTGTCCCTGATGGAGGTGGCTGCCACCCTCGGGGAGCTTGCCCAGGCGGTAGCGCGGCCCCATGAGGTCGGCGACGATGGGGATGTGGCGGTCGAGCTCGGCGGAGATCCGGCGGACGTTCTCGATGACGGCCCCGTGGGTCTCATGGTTGCCATGAGAGAGGTTCAAACGGACGATGTCGACTCCTGCTTCGAGGAGCTGACGAAGCGTTTCGGGGTCCGAGGAGGCGGGGCCCAAGGTGGCCATGATCTTGGCACGTCGTTCCATGGCGCGGAGTATAGTCGGCTGAGGATTCAAGTCGAGGCCGATGTCGAAGGCGATCCGATGACATCTGCGGACCCCGGGCTCAACTCCAACGACAGGGCAGAAAGAGGTTTCGAATGAGCGACGTCCTGGTGATGGTCGGCACCCGCAAGGGCGCGTTCTTTTACCGCTCCGACCGGAACCGCCGCTCGTGGCGGGTCGAGGGTCCCCTCTTCAAGGGCTGGGAGGTCGGCTATCTCCAACTCGACACACGCCGGGAGCCGACGCTCTACGCCGGGGTCGGCAGCTACGTCTACGGACCGACGATCCAGATCTCCCGCGACCGGGGCAAGACCTGGAGCCAGGCCGAGCAAGGCCCGCGCTACGCCGCCGATGCCGGGCGCAACGTCGAGCGGATCTGGTGCATCGAGCCGGGACCGGCGGAGCGGCCGGAGCGGCTCTACGCCGGCGTCGCCCAGGCGGGTCTTTTCGTCAGCGACGACGGCGGCGAGCACTGGCAGGAGGTGATGGGGCTGTCGGAGCACCCGAGCCGTGCCGCCTGGGCGCCCGGGGCCGGCGGGTTGTGTTGTCATCGCGTTCTCGTCGATCCGCACACTCCGGGTCGTCTTTGGGTGGGCATTTCCGCCGTCGGTGTGCTGCGCAGCGACGATGACGGTGCCAGCTGGAAGGTGTGCAACGAGGGGGTACCGATCGCGGCGCCGGAGAAGGATTTTCCCGAGATCGGCAGCTGTGTCCATGCCCTCGTCCAGGCCCCGGATCGTCCCGGGCGGCTCTACCAACAAAACCACCGCGGCGTCTTCCGGAGCGAAGACGCCGGCGATCACTGGCAGCGCATCGAGAACGGCTTGCCGTCGGAGTTCGGCTTCCCGATGGTGCTCGATCCCAACGACTCGCAGACGCTCTACGTCGTGCCCCTCGAGAGCGACGAGTACCGGTTGACGCCGGGTGGCAAGCTGACGGTGTATCGCAGCCGCGACGGTGGCGATTCATGGTCGCCCCTGCGCCACGGCCTGCCCGCGGAGCTCTGCCACACGGCGGTGCTGCGCCACGCCCTCGATGCCGATCCCCTCGATCCGTGCGGTCTCTATCTCGGCACCACCGGTGGCCATCTCTTCCACAGCCCCGACGGCGGTGAAACCTGGAGCGCCCTTCCCGGCGAGCTACCGCGGATCCAGAGCGTGCGCGCGGTGCTGGTCGACGAGGGGTGGTGAGCGATGGAGCCAGCGGCCGAATCGGTGGTGGTACGGGTCCTTCTACCCAGTCTGCTGCGCGCCTGCACCGGCGGTCGGGCGGAGGTCTCGGTCGCGGCGACGACCTTCGCCGGCGCGGTCGAACGGCTGGTGAGCGAGCACCCGGCGCTCCGCGGTCATCTCTTCGACGACGCGGGCAAGCTCCGCGAGCACGTCAGTCTGTTCTTGAACGACGAGGACAGCCGCTGGCTCGACAGCTGGCAGCGGCCCCTCGTCAAGGGTGACGTCTTGACCGTGATCCAGGCCGTCTCCGGCGGCTGATCCGGCAGCTGATCCGGGGCCCGAAAACGCTGTGCTAGCATCCGCCGCAGGAGGACCCACCACCGTGCAAGCTCTCGACTCGCAAGCCATCGATTCCGACTCCGAGACCACTTCCGCCGCCGCTCCCGCGAGCGAAGCTCAGAGCCTCGCGGCACTGCTCGACGAGGTCGCCGCGGACGCCGAGGTCCGCGCGCCGGGCTATCTCAAGCAGGCGGTGGTCCCCGAAGGCGGCGAGTAGGCTGCTGCCGCCGGCATCTGCCCCAGGGCACCGCCCGCCGCAGCCTTGCGGAGCCCTCTCCCGAAGCTGATGGCCCGAGCGCGTCCGGTCCGCCCGCCGCTCCGCCGCCTCATGGGCCTCGAGACCGAGTACGCCCTCCGCTTCTCGGGCCCTTCTCATCCCGGCAACGACCGCCTCTACCGCGCCATCCTCGGCGCCGTCTCGAGTCTCGTTCACACCCGTCCCGGTGACGGCATCGCGTCGAAGGAACAGGTGTTCACCGAGAACGGCGGCGCCTTCTATTACGAGCACCTGCCCCACGCTCCCGACGGCGGG
>JAGQSE010000041.1:0-1303 GCA_020439725.1 Acidobacteriota bacterium | reverse complement strand
AGGTCCCCGAGCTCGGTCTGATCAAGAATTGCCGCGATGCCGAAGACCATGTCTACGGCGCGCAGGAGAACTACGAGGTCGAGCTCGCCCGTGGCGTTTGGCTGGGGCTCTACCGCGCCGGGTTGACGCTGCTGATGCCCTGGCTTCTGGCCATGGCGGCGCTGGCGCTGTTGGTCCAGTTCCTGGTCGTCCTGGTCGTGCTGGTGCTGGCCCTGGGGGCGCTGGTGGGGGGCGTTCTCTTTCCCCGCTGGCAGGGCCTGCGCTGGCTGGCGGAGCTGGCCGAGGCCGACGAATCGAGCATCGCGCGGCTCTTCGGTCGTTCCCAACTGGTCCTCTCCTACGCCCTGCTGGGTCCCGCCACGACGCCTCTGGCCCTCCTCTTCGAGCTCACCACCCTGCGCCATCTGCGTGGGCCGATGCTCGCCTTTCTGGTATCGCGACCGGTGATCACGGGGGTCGGGACCGTCGATCGCCAAGGCCGCTTCGGGCTGGCGGAGAAAGCGCCGGCGGTGCGTCGCCGGATGCGCCGGACGATCAGTCCCAAGGGACGGCCGATCTTCGACACCGGGAACCTGCTCAAGCAGGCGGTGGCACCCATGAGCTTGCACCTGGCGCCGCTCTTCGGGTTGTACCGTCGTCGTCAGCGGCTGCAGCTCGGCTTCGGGGACTCGAATGCCGCGCAATGGGCCGAGTACCTCAAGGTGGCGACCACCGCGCTGGTCCTCGACATGGCGGAAGCAGGCTGGCTCGAGGACGTACCGAGGGTCCGGCGGCCGATACGCGCGCTGCACCGTCTGGTCTCGGACCCGACCCTCGAGGCACGGGTGGCGGTGCGCGGAGGCGATCCGAAGACCGCCCTCGAGCTCCAGCGCGTCTACTTGGACCGCGCCGACGCCTTCGTGCGCGACGCTCCGGCGGCGTCCCTCGAGGCCCGCGAAGTGGTGGCATTGTGGCGGCGAGTGGTCGAGGCCCTCGAAGCACGGCGTTTCGACGAGCTCTTCGGCCGCGTCGACTGGATCACCAAGCGGACGCTGCTCGAAGAATGCCGCGGCGCGGGCGGCGGGGACGTCCTCAAGACTCTCGACCTGCGTTACCACGAGCTCGGTGACGGCTACCTGGCACGGCTCGAAGCCCGAGGGCTCGCGCCGGTGCTGGTGGCGGAGGAGGAAGTGGAGCGCGCGGTGCGCCGGCCGCCGGAGGACAGCCCGGCGTTCTTCCGTGGAGCGCTCATCCGGAAGCAGGCGGGCTCTCGGGTCCAGCTGCGGGTGTCCTGGGAGGGCGCCGTCATCGGCGGCCGGTTGCA
>JAGQSE010000735.1 GCA_020439725.1 Acidobacteriota bacterium | reverse complement strand
GGAAGTACTGGTGGAGCTCGAGCTCAGCGCCGCCGTCACCGGTGATCTGGCGCGGCGAGCCCAGGTGGTCCGCGTGAAAGAAGCGGAAGCGCTCAGATCCACTGCCGGCGGGGCGATCGATGGCCGCCAGCAGGGCCGAGTCCCGGTGGACGTAATCGGTTCGCCAGGACGGTGAGTCTTCGAGCCACCAATCGAAGGTCCGGAGGACCCTCCCCTCGCTGTCCCGCGGCGTCAGCTGCACCCGGCGGTCGGCGAAGGAGCAGTTCCGATCGACGCACTCGACCGTCGCCACCCGCTCGCCGTCGGCGTCGAGGAGGTACCACCAGCGGATCCCGCCGTCGTGCTCCTTCATCCATCCGAGGGCGTCGTAGCGCGCGGTGTGTGGGATGCCGTTCAACGTCCATCCCTCAAGCCCGCCGATGGCGCCGTAGACGGCCCCCTGGGCGGTGAGCCGGTTGCTCGAAGACTGGGTGGTCAGCTGCAGGGTGTCGCTCACCCCTCCTCGCGTGGTGACGAGGCGGGTCAGGTTGCCATAGGCGTCGTACTCGGCGCCTTGGCCGTAGCCGGCGGCCACCGTGCCGCCCGCCAACCGGCCCAGACGGTCGTAGACATAGCTCTCGTTACCGATGACCGTCGGATTGCCGCTGGCGTCGTAGGTGTAGGCGCCGGTGCTCCAGCCGGGGCTGGCGGTGGTCGACAGGCTCGCCGGGCGCGGCATGCCGCTGGCGTCGCCGGCCTGGTGGAAGCGCACCCCGTTGCCGTGCGTCAGGCTGCCGAGGAGCCCGCTGGGGTGATAGGTGAGAGCCGACAGCAAAGGCCGCGTAGTGCCGCCCGCGGTGGTCGACATCGACTTGAGGAAGCCCTTGGTGTAGGCGAAGTCGATCGTCCGCTGGGGATCCCCGAGACAGTCCTCGAACAGGCAGCGCTCGTAGGACAGCTCCGTCCTTCGACCGATGCCGTCGGTGGCGTAGCCGCTGCGCAGACCCAGGGTCCGATAGTCGAGACCCAGTCGCGTCGTCCGCTGGGACAGGGCGCCGTCGGTGCCGGCGTAGCGGAAGGTGTCGGTGACGACGTAGTCCTGCTCCCGACCCGGGTCGTAGCCGGAGGGTTCCGGCAACGAGAAGGAGAGCCAGTTGTGGCGCTTCTGCTGGTAGAGCTTGCCCGCCGCCTTCTCCCCGGGCTTGGCCGTCACCGGGCTCATCGAGTGGTAAAGCAGCTCGACGAGGGGTCTCGGCTCGCCGGGAGCGAGGCTCCAGGGGAGATCGTAGGAAACCCGGATCAGTCGGCTTGCCGGGTCGTAGCGATAGAGCAGCCGCGCCTCGTCGGGGGTCCCGCTCAGGGACCGCTCGCGCGCGTTGCCAAGGGCGTCCCGGACGTAGGTGGCCACCTGACCGGGGAGCTCCGGGTGGGTCTCGGAAACGAGGAAGCCACGACCGTCGTAGCCGAAGGTCCGGGTCTGACCGCAGGTGCCGCCGCCTCCAGGTTCCTGACACACGCGGATCAGTTGATCGCGGGCGTCGTAGTCGTAGGTCGCTTCGGCGGTGGCACAGCTGCCGCTGGCCGCACCGCCCTCGCACAGTCGCGTCAGGCGGCCGAGGCCGTCCATTAGCTCGAAGCGCCAGCTGGGCGTGGCCGGACCCGCCTCGGTGGCCACCAGCGAACGGCTGCGGACGATGCGATCGCCGGTGCGGGTGTAGAGCACGTCGCCGCCGTCCGGCGCCTCGATGCGATCCGGCCGGCCGAAGGCGTCGAAGCTCTCGTAGCGGGTCCAGCCCACCGGCTGCCCACCGTCGAGGAAGGCCGTCGACGCCCCCACCAGACGCCCGGCGTCGTCGTAGAGGCTGCGCCGCGTCGCGAGCCCCTCGGGATGGAGCGTGCGGTCCTCGAAAACGCGCCCCAGGCCGTCGAAGACGAGCTCGCTGTAGCTCAGCCGGCTCGCGCCGTTGCAGGTCGTCGAACCGTTGGCGCAGGCCCGGGTCTCGATCAACGGCCGATCGAGAACGAGCTGCGGGTTGGCGGTGCCGCCGCTCCGCGTCGGCAGGGTGTAGTCGATGCGGCTCCAGGCCCCCTGATCGCGGCGCTCGGCGGTGAGGCGACCCAGGCGGTCGAAGAGGAAGGCCGTGCCGACGCCCGCGGAGTCCTCGAGACGGCTGACGAGGCCCGTGTCGAGATCGATGTCCGCGGCGAAGTGGCGCAGGACCTCGTGACCGGTGGCCGGCACCACGCTGGTCGCCGAGGACGGTACGCCGTGCTGGTTCTCGAGCACGACCTCGAAGGCAGGGTCGTCGAGGGCCAACGCGCACAGGTCTTCCGTGCCGAGCTCCGCGCCGTCGCCGCCGTACCAGCGGACGCAGGTGACGCGGCCCTCGGCCGGCACCTCCTCGGAGGAACAATCCCAGACCGAGCCCTGGCGAGCGGCGTCGCCCTCGTACACCGTCACGACGTCGTCGGGACCCGCGGCGCTGCCTACGAGCTGCCGCGAACGCCGCTCGAAGCCGGTCTCGTCGTCGAAGCAATGCTCGGTGACGAAGGCGCCGGCAGCTTCGGACACCTCTCTTCGCGAATAGAAGCCGAGGAACCAGAAGGTCTGTCCCTGGGGAAACGGCCGGCCGGCGTTCCAATCGGTGGTCGTCGTCCGCGCCACTCCGCCCCAACCGGTGCGGGTCGTCTGGCGCCAATGACCGTAGCCGTCGAAGTCGGCGTTCACCGTCGCAGCCACCCGGTCACCGTCGTCGTGGTACACCGTCGCCGAGCGCTTGACGCGGTGGTTGCGCTCGATGCCGTCGTCGGGCCCCCCGTCGTCCTCGTACTCGACGTAATTCGAGCGCAGCAGCGTCTCGGTACCGCCGGCGCCGACCTCGAAGACCTGGGAGGAGAGATAGCCGAGGTCGGGGTCGAAGTTGCCCTCGCAGGTCGAATAGGGCAGGCCGTACCATGGCCGGTTGCTGCTCTCGGCGGTGGCGAAATAGCTCACCGTGCGGAGCCCAGAGGGGTCGTCGACGGTCACCTCGTGGTGGCAGGGGACCTGCAGTGGCGTCGTGCCACCGACGGCCTGCCATTCGTAGGTCCAGGTCGCCGAGCCTTGGGCCCAGGGCGGCTCGGGAGTCCCCGGCGGCAACGCCCAGCCATCTCCGAGGAGCGGGTGAAAGGGATCCTCGACGGTCTTGGTGCGCACCGGGAAGTTGGTGCCGATGACCTCGCCGAGATTGGGGTCGAGACGGCCGTTGCGGAAGTCGAAACGGTCGTAGGTCCAGCGATAGAGCGCGCCGGTGGGCACCAGGAGGGTCTTGATGGCGCCGGGCACCCCCGTAAAGGAGTCCTCGGCCCGCGTGTGGAAGTAGGTCATGGCGTAGTAGGAGCCGTCGGGCCGGGCGACCCGCGCCAGGAGATCGACCTCGACGGTGCCGCCGAAGGGGTCGTTGACCGACGGCGGGTCGTCGTAGCAGAAGTCGATGTAGTCGTTGCGGTCGAGGGTCTCCGCCTCGTCGTAGTGGAGGGTGAAGTCCGGGACCGAGGCCCCCGAGAGGGTCACCGACTCGACCCGCGAGTAGCTTCCGGCGGGTGGTGCGAAGGTCACCGCATGGCTGCGGCCCAACGAGTCCCGGACCACCCACGTGGTGCCGTCGGGGTAGACCAGCTCGACGAAGTTGCCGTAGGGGTCCTGCCGGCGCACCAACCGCCAATCGGAGCGGTGTCCGGAGCCCAGGTTGGTGCCGAAGTCGCGGAACTCGTGGACCTCGCCGTCGGGGAAGTCGATCAGCGCGCAGGTGTCCTCGTCGGCCAGGTTGTCGTCGTCGAGGGGGGCGCAGATGCCTTCGAGAGGATTCCCCGGCCCCGGCTCGGCGGGCGGGGCGAAGTAGCGCAACCGCAGATAGGAACCGTCACCGGAATACCAGACGTTGGTCTGAGGTCCCGCCGGCGCTCCGGGTCGCAGATGTTGGTTGAAACGCCGGATGCTGCCGTCCGGAGCCATGTACTGAAAACTGCCCGGGAGGCGCTGGTCCGGTTCGAGCAGGCGCCCGAACTGCAATGCCCACCCAAAGCCGGCGTTGGCTCGGCCCAGACCCCGTTCCGTCGAGATTCCCTCGAAACGCGGCTTGAGCGCCTCGTAGCTGCGATCGTCCCGATCCGGTACCGGGATGTTGACCCACTCGGCGTTGTGGGTCGGAGAGGGCAGGCAGAAGTGGCTTTCGACGTCCCACCCCAGGCTGTTGTAGCGCAGCGCGAAGCCGTACGACAGCGACGGACCCACCGGAAATTCCGGCCCCAGCGGGAGGGTGAGCGTCAGATTGCCGTTGAACAGGTTGACGGTGTCGAGCTCGCCGACGGCATAGGCGCTGGCGCCGGAGATTCCCCGCGCCCGTTCGGGCACCTGCGTCCAGTCTGTGAAGTCGGCGCGCACCGGCACCACCGGGAGTGCCAGGGCGAGGACGGCCACGGCGCCGAGGAGATGCCGAGCCCGGCTCCCCTTCCGGGCGCCGCGGTCGAGGTCGTGGCGGGGATCGATCAGTCTGCTACGCATAGCGTCACCTCGTCGAAGTAGATGGAGCCCGTGGAGTTGGCGTTGGCACCGCCGGCGACGCCGAGATCGAGATCGACGACACCCTGGTGCCCGTTGTCGAGACCGGTGAGCGCGCCCACCGGCCGGCCGTCGAGGAAGAGCCGCAGGTGCCCGCCACCGGCGGCGGCGGCGCGTCCCTGCCACTCGACGTGGACCTGGCTGGTCCCTGGGTCGACGGCGGTCCAGGGCGTGGTCGCGGCGCTGCCGTCGGCCAGACTGACGGCGCCCGAAAGCTGCCATCCGCCCTGGTGGCGACGCAGCCGCAGCCAGGTCACCAACCCGGTGGTCGAGCGCAATGCGAAGACGAAGTGCCCACGGTCCTCGTCGAGGACGGCGGTTCCCGGGGACAGGAGGAAGGTGGTGTCGACGTCGAAGAGCTCTCCCGAGGTCGACACCGGGTGACGTGCGGCTGCGTTGCTGCCGGCGAGCACCGTCTCGAGGTCGCGTTGACCATCGAGGGGCGTCACGGACCGCAGGCGCACATGGCTGCTGCCCGTGGTCCACGGCGCCCAGCCGTCGAGCTGATTGCTCTCGAAGCCCTCTTCGATGACCGCCTTGCACGAGCGGTCGAGGCTCCACGAGGCGTAGTCGTCGAGGGCCAGCTCGCCGGCACCGCCGGCCGCCGTCTCGACCGCGCCCAGACGCAGTGCCGACAGCCGGTGGGCGTGGTTGTCGAGCCCGGAGAGCTCCCCCACCGCCATGCCGTCGAGCCACACGCGGGCACCCCCGGCGGCGCTTCCCGCCGATGGCGAAGCCCACCACTCGAGGCTCAGCGCGTGGGGTCCGCCGGAGATCGGAACCGGCGTCGCGGTCACGGCGTGGGGCTGCCCGAGCGCGTCCGAAACCTCGAGGCGCAGGCTTTTGCCCGCGGCCTCGCCACGCAGCCAGAGGGCCAGCACCTCCTCGCCCCCGGCGCTACCGGCGAGCAGCAGCTGCTCCTCGCCGGCGGGTAGCGACAGACCGCCGGCGTCGAGGATGAAGCGCGCACCGGCGCCCTCCTCCGCCGTCGGATTGGGGTCCTGGACCGCCTGCCGTAGGGTGCCGGCCGCGACCTCGACGGCGAGGGCCTGGACACCGCCCACGGCGCCGTCGGTGGAGATTCCCAACGATCCCACCCCCTGGCTCTCGACGATCCAGGCATTCGAGATCCCCGTCTCGAAGCTCGTCGCGAGGAGCTGGCTCTCCGGCTGCGGCTCGCGCAGCAGGAAGACCGGCGCCGACCGGGTGAGACCGGGATCACCGCCGGCGACGCGGACGTCGAAGTCGAAACGGTCGACCCCCGCTTCCTGGAACGGGCTGCCGGGGAAATAGGCGTAGACCCCCGTCGCCGGGTCGTCGTCGACCACCGCCAAGGAACCGTGGAGGGGCTGGCCGAAACCCGCGGCTTCGACCTGTCCTGGAGGCCCGTCGTCGGCCAGGAGGGCCGCCACGGCGACCGGGTTGGTGCGCGAGGCATAGGGCAGGACCACCGCGTCGGGGTGGGCCACCAGCGGCAAGACCTCGATGGTCACGGTACCGATGCCGGCGGGACAGTGGTCCCGGGTGATCGGGGTGATCTCGCACTCCCTGCCCTTGACCTCGTAGTTGAACCAGTCGACTCCGGTGAAGCCGGGCTCCGCCCGATAGGTGGCGGTCTGGAAACCCAGCGCCGCGAGGCTGCCGTGCTCCGGCAGGATCGGGAAGCCGGTGACGTGGAGGTCCAAGGGACCGATGTCGTTGGCGGTCAGCGACACGGGATAGCCGGGGGGCAGCGGCTGGAGAGCGAAGGCGACGCTCCTGCCCTCGGCGACCTCGAAGACGTCGTCCTGCGGGACGTTGTCGGAGACCAGCCACAAGTCGCTGTCCGCCTCGGCGCCGGGAGCGCCCGTGACCGGGTCCGGGTCGAGAGCGGCGCGGTAGGACACCCAGGCGATGCCCTGCTCCCAGAAGTTGAGATCGCCGCAATCCGTGCAATCGGAGAGCAGGATCTCCTCGGACAGCTGGCAAGCGGGGGCCCCCCCGAAAAGCCACAGCGCCGGCCGCAGGTAGGTCATCCCACAGGCCGGCAGGTACCACCCGGGAAAGCCGTCGATGACCTGGATGCCTTCGCGCGGCTCGTCGTTGGCCAGCAGGAAGGCGAAGGCAGCCGAGACCTTGTTCGGCTTGGTGATCTCCCCGCTCGGCTCACGCTCGTAGCGAGCGATCAGGACGTCCGGCCGGGCGGTGATCTCCGGTTCGCCCACCACCACCGTGACCGTCGCCTCGGAGGTCCCCGGCGTGCCGTCGGTACGCTCGATGCGATACCGGAAGGTACCGAGGACCTCTCCCAGCTCGCCCGAGATACCACCGGGAGCCGAGGAGCTGTAGAGCAGGACGCCACCGGTGTAGGGCCAGGTGACGTGGTCTCCGAAAGGACCGCTCGGCAGCTGCTCGTCGAAGACGGCGACGATACGCACCGGCCCCGTGGGAACGTCGTTGTCGAGCAGACGCGACTCGGGGATCAGATAGGACGGGACGCCACGACCCACGACCACCGTGTCATCCGCCGCGAGGAGCGACACCGGCTCGAGAAGGACGGTGGCGGAGTCCGTTTGGCTCGGATCGTCGAGGGCCGCGATGGTGTACTCGAAGTCGTCCCCCAGGGTCCAGAACGAAGGGTCCGTGGGCTGGTAGCTCACTTCCCCGGAGGCGTCGAGGACGACCGTCCCTCGGGCGCCGTCGGTCGCCGACAGGATCCCGACGCCGCCTTCGGGCTCGTCGTTCGCGAGCAGGCGCACCGCCGGCAGGATCACCGCTCCGCCGGGGTTCGGACTGCCCGAGGTGTCGATGGGGATGACGTCGTCCACCGCCAAGAGCCCGCCCTTGGGCCGGATGCTCGAGATCGAGGCTTCCTCGCAGGCCTGGGATCCCGTGCCGTCACCCACGCAGTAGCGGAACGAGCAGCCGTAGAAGGGCACCGCCAGCTGGCCCGGCGGTGGCGCCGGGGCCTGGTAGCGGAAGCGCACCAGGTCGCCCCGCGCATCCGCCTGGGGGCCGTCGTGGACGATGGTCAGCGTCACCCCGGGGACCGGTTGCCCCAACCCGTCGAGACAGGCCGCCGCCGACACGATGTAGATGGCCTGGCCGATCTCGTGGCCGTCGTTGGCGGTGACGTCGAGATAGGCCTCGGTGACGTCGCCGACCCGGATCGTGTCGCGGCACGCCCGGGGTCCGTCGGGCTGAAACTGGCATTGGGCGGCGGCGAGGCGCGAGCTCGCCGCCACAAGCACCAGGAGCCACGGGAGCAGCCGGCTCGCCGCCAGCCCCGACGCTGCCCCCCGGTGTCGGACCCGCTGCCGGGGCGGCCGACGCCCGTCGCCTCCGGCAAGAACCTCGCTACCCGCTCTTCGTATCCACATTCGATCTCCGCCTCCTTTCGCCACGAGGCACCGCTGCCCACCGGGCCGGCCTCATTCGAGACGCGCAGGGGGAAGAGAAATTTGCTCAGCGCCGTTACGACGAGCAGGAGGTACGACGATGATCGAAGCGCCGGAAGCGCTCGCCAGGGCCGAGGAGGTGACCGCGGCGGGCGAGGTGACCCGCCTTCTCCGGGCCTGGCAAGGCGGCGATGCCGACGCCGCGGAACGCCTGTTGCCGTTGGTCGTCGGCGAGCTGCGGAAGATCGCCGCCTCGTGCCTCGTCGGCGAGCGACCGGGACACACCCTGCAACCCACCGCTCTGGTCAACGAGGCCTATCTGCGGCTGGTGCGCCAGACCTGCGATTGGCAGACCCGCAGCCATTTCTTCGCCGTCGCCGCGCGTTCGATCCGCCGGGTGCTGGTCGACCATGCCCGGCGCATCCACGCCGCCAAGCGCGGCCAAGCCCTGCGCGTCACCTTCGATGAGGGGCTGGAGGTCTCGCTGCCCAGGCCCGAGGCGCTGGTCGCCCTCGACGACGCCCTGGCGCTCCTCGCCGGCGTCGATCCGATCAAGGCCCGGGTGGTCGAGTACCGCTTCTTCGCCGGTCTCACCGGGGAGGAGATCGCCGCGGTGGAGAACCTCTCCCCCGCCACGGTCCAACGGCATTGGCAGATGGCCCGGGCCTGGCTCTACCGCGAGCTGAGCACCGGGGCAGACGCTTGAACACCCTGCGCTGGCAGCAGCTGGACGAGCTCTTCGGCCAGGCCCTCGAGCTCGAGCCTGCGGACCGCGCCGGGTGGATCGCCCGTCAGACGGCCGGGGATCCTCGCCTGCGCACCGAGCTCGAAGGCCTGCTCCGCGCCCACGCCGCGGCCGATGGCTTCCTCGAGCAGCCGCTCCTGCCGGCGCCCACGAGACGACCCGCGGCCGCGTGGATCGGTCGCCGGCTGGGGCCCTGGCGGCTGCTCGAATGCCTCGGCGAGGGCGGGATGGGAACGGTCTATGGAGGGGTCCGTGCCGAGGGTGACTTCCCCCAACGGGTCGCCGTCAAGCTCGCCGACCGGGTCGCCGGCTCCGCCACCCTCGAGCATCGCTTCCACGCCGAGCGCGCCATCCTCGCCCGCCTCGAGCACCCGGGCATCGCGCACCTGCTCGACGGCGGCACCAGCGACGAAGGCATTCCCTATCTGGTCATGGAGCTGGTCCAGGGCATCCCCCTCGACCGCTACTGCGAGGACCTGGACCTCGCCGGCTGTCTCGACCTCTTCCTCGAGGTCTGCGACGCCGTCCAGCATGCCCATCACCACCTGGTGATCCACCGGGACCTCAAGCCGGCGCACATCCTGGTCACCGAGGAGGGCCGGCCCAAGCTCCTCGATTTCGGGATCGCCAAGCTCCTGGCGCCAGATCTCGAAGGTCTTGCCGGCGACCTGAC
>JAGQSE010000734.1:3382-6096 GCA_020439725.1 Acidobacteriota bacterium | reverse complement strand
GCATGGGAGGTTCCTCGCGGTCGATCGCCTCTCTGGGGAGCAAGATCAGTGCCGCTGGAGAAATCCCCGAAAACCAGGGCTCGTGCAGAGCTCCGGAACCGCGACGGTGAAAGTCGTGGACTCGCGACGGTAGAAAGCTCCATCGGGCGGAGCAAGCTCAGCCGTTGGCTCGCGCCACGCGGAGCACCAGCGGCCAGCGCACCCGGCGCTCCTCCCGGTCACCCCACATCGCTTCGAGGTCGCGGACGAGGGCCGGCAGCGGATCGACACCCTTCTGCCGGGCCCCCGCCACCGCCGACCAGGTACCGAGATAGCCCACGAGGTCCGAGAGACGCCAGCTCGCCTCCATGGCGAAGGGCGGCGGCTCGATCTCGGTGGGAAGGAAGGGCAGCTCGGCATACCCGCTGTCGACCCACCGGCGCTCCGGCGGCCAGAAGGATCCCACCTCGTCGCGGTAGAAGGTCTCGAGGCGGTGGTCGATCTCGCCGCCCAAGCGGAGCAGACGATACGTCCACACCGCGAGGACCCCACCAGGCCGTAGCACCCGGCGTGCCTCGACCAGGAAACTCTCGTGATCGAACCAGTGATAGGCCTGGGCGACGGTGACGAGATCGACCGAAGCGCTGGCGAACGGCGCCGCCTCGGCCCCGGCCACCAGGAAGCGCACCCCACCGTCGGGCCAGCCCTGCGCCGCCTGGGCCAGGCTCGCATCGCTCGCCCAGACGCGGCCGAAGAGATCGGCGAGACTCGCAGCGGCCTGCCCCGTACCGGTGGCGCAGTCCCAGGCCGCGTCTCGGCCGGGCGCCAGCTCCGCGAGCCAGGCGAAGAGCTCCACGGGATAGCCCGGGCGGTGACGTCGGTAGTCCGACGGGTCGTGGGAAAAATGGTCCTTGAAGCTCATCGATCGCCCCTCCCCGTCGAGACATCGACGGGCGGCGGAAAACCCGACCAGTCCCGGTGAGCACCGGATCGGCCAGTCCCGATGGCAGGCTCACAGGATACCGCCGGCGGGGTTCCTGGTCGGTGATCGGCCCTGACGCCCTCACTTGTCGGTGCCACCGGAGCCCGCTATTCTCTGACGATGAACGCCTGCCCCGGCCTCTACGACCACCCCTGGCACCTGACGGTCCCGGCACTCCTCCTCGCGGCCCTCCTGGGCTGCGCCGCACCCCGCCCGGCGCTGTCCGACGACACACTTCCACCCTGCGCCGAGCGCACCGAGAAGCAGTGCATCGACTCCCCCGACTGCACGCTGGCACCGACCGGCGACGAGAACACCGGCTACATCTGCCGCGACACCGCCAACGAGTGTGAGGCGGGCTTCCGCCAGAGCGACGGGACGCCGGCGGAGTGCCAGGCCAAGCCCGGCTGCCGCTTCTCTCCGGGCCGCTGCTACTGCCCGCCCGACGTCCAGTGCGTCTGCGGCGGTGGTCCGCCGCCCAGCTGCGTCCCCAGCGAGCCGGCGCTTCCCGTCGAAGGGGACACCGGCGCAGCGGACGGTGGCACGGGAACCGCCGGCGCTTCCTGAAACCTGCCTCAGCCTTCGGACCGAAGGCGCCGGGCCGCCTTGGCCCCACCGAGTCCCCAGATCGCGAGCGCCAGGAGGATCAGCAGGGCCGCGACGCCGAAGGTACTCCGCATTCCATGGGCCACGGCTCCGACCCCGGCCGAAGTGATCTCTCCTCCACCCGAGGCCCAGGCGAAGACGGCGCCCAGAAACGACGCTCCGGTGACCAGGCCCAGGTTTCGCGACAGGGTCAGCACCCCCGAGACCAGCCCGCCGAGGCCGGCGGGGGCGCCGGCCAGGACGGCCGTGTTGTTGGCGGTCTGAAAGAGCGCGTAGCCGACCGTCAGCAACACGATGGGCGCCACATATCCCGGCACGCCGGCGGAGGGTTTGGACACGAAAAGGACCGAGCAGCCGCCGGTCATCGCCAACAGTCCTGCCGCGGTCACCGGGCCTGCGCCCAGCCGATCGACGGCTCTGCCGGCAGGGACGCCGCACAGGGCGACGGCCGCGGGACCGATGGACAGCACCAGACCCACCGCGGCGGCGTCGAGCCCGAAGCAGATCGACAGGTAGAAGGGGCCGACCACCAGCGTCGCCATGACCACCGCGGAGACCAGGGCGGTCATAGCGAGCCGGGCACCGAGGGTCGGGTGGCGGAAGATCGAAGGATCGACCAGCGGGGCTGTGGCGCGTGTCTCCGCCAGGGCGAAGAGACCGGCCCCGAGCCCGGCGGCCCCGAGCAGCGCGACGTTGGTCGGGCCGAAGCTGCCTCGCCCCAGCGTCATGGCGAGGGCGTAGGCGACGAGCGTCGGGATCAGGAGGAACGCCCCGGCGAGACCCGATCCCGAGCCGGCTCGCCGCGCAGCCGGCGGATCGATGGGCAGGTGGCGGCGGGCGAGCAGGAAAGCCGCCAGCCCCAGGGGCAGGTTGAGGAAGAAGATCGAGCGCCATCCGAAGACAGCGATCAGCAGGCCACCCAGCGACGGTCCCAGGGCCGTTCCGATCGCCGACGTGGTCCCGAGAAGTCCCATGGCGCTGCCGATCCGGTCAGGGGAAACCGAGCCCCTGACGACCGCGAGGGTCAACGCCATCATCGCCGCAGCACCGACGCCCTGCACTCCTCGGGCTGCGACCAGGAGCCAGAAGCTGGACGCGCTTCCACCCACAAACGACGCGGCGGTGAAGATCGCAATCCCTGCCAGCA
>JAGQSE010000734.1:0-3247 GCA_020439725.1 Acidobacteriota bacterium | reverse complement strand
ACGTTGGCGATGCTGATTCCGAGGGACGACAGGAGCGTCGAGAGCGACAGCGCGGCCAGAGCCCAAGGCGTCGACGACAGGGCCGACTGACTCGATCGGGAACGGGTCTCCGGAATCGGTGTCTCGCTGCGCAATGGGAGCCTCCTTGCTCGCTGGTCCCGAAAGGCGGGACCTAGAGCAAGGTAGCCGTGGTCGACACATGGCACAAGACTCAACGGATGCAAGGTATTCATGCATGCGGCGCCACACCAAATCGCCGCTGGGGTTCAGGAAGCGAGGGATGGCTTGCTAGAGTTTCGGCGTGCCGCGCCCTGACCTCAACCTCCTGGTCGCCCTCGACGTCCTGCTGGCGGAGGGCAGCGTCACCGCCGCGGCCCGCCGGTTGCGCTTGAGCCCGTCGGCGATGAGCCGCACTCTGGCGCGGCTGCGGCGAGCCACGGGCGACCCGCTCTTCGTCCGCGCCGGGCGTGGCCTCGTCCCCACTCCCCGAGCCCTCGAGCTGAGAGGGACCGTGTCGCAGCTCGTAGAAGGAGCGGAGGCGGTGCTCCGTCCCGCCACGGCCATCGACCCTCGCCGCCTCGACCGCACCTTCTCCCTTCGCGCCAGCGACGGCTTCGTCGAAAACTTTGGGCCGGAGCTCATCTCGAGGGTCGCCGAGGAAGCACCGGGCGTGCGCCTTCGCTTCGTCCAGAAGATCGACCGCAGCAGCTCTCCCTTGCGCGACGGCTCCATCGACCTCGAGACCGGGGTCCTGGGGCCGACCAAGGCGCCGGAGCTTCGCGTCCAGGCGCTCTTCCAGGATCGGTTCGTCGGCGTCGTGCGCTCGGGACACCCCTGGGTCAGGAAGGAGATGACGCCGGCGCTCTACGTCGGGGGGCTGCATATCCTCGTCTCGCGGCGCGGCCTCGATCGCGGGCCCATCGACGACGCTCTCGCGGCCCTCGGACTCGAGCGGCGGATCAAGACCATCGTCGGCGGCTTCGCCGCGGCCCTCGCCCTGGCTCGGAACTCGGACCTGGTGGCCAGCGTGCCCGAGCACCACAGCGGCACGTTGCACCGGGGGATGTACAGCTTCCCGCTGCCGGTGCCCCTACACGGGATCACCGTCTCGCTGTTCTGGCATCCCCGCTCCGGGTCGGACCCGGCCCACGCCTGGTTCCGCCGCCTCGTCCGCGACGTCTGCGCGGGTGCACCGGGACGTCGGGGGATAGGCAGCGACGGGGCTTCCGACGCCTGAGGGAGCGAGCGCCGAGGGGCGACCGACTACCGCCCGGTCCGGAGTGCCAGCGCCGCCGCGCCGAGGGCGCCGCGCTCGTCGTCGAGCCCGGACTCGACGACCTGCTCGGGATCGAAAGCGCGCAGACCGGGACCGGCGCCGGGAAGGTCCCGGAGGCGATGGAGCTCGAAGCGGACCTGGTCGACGTAACCGGGGGTCTTGGCGGCCACCGAGCCACCGATGACGATGCGCTGCTCGCCGAACCCGTCCTCGAGCCGGATGGCGAGCCCAGCGGCGAGGATCCTGGCCGACCAGGTGAAGAGTGAGCGGCAGAAGGCGTCCCCGCGGGCCGCGGCGGCGCCGAGGTGACGTGCGGTGAGATGCTCGATGCGCTCATCGAGAGTCGCCCCGGGGACTGCCTCGTCACCATCGAAGACCGCGGTCAGCCGAGACAGCTCGGACGGGTCGTGGAGGTCCAGGTAGGCGCGGATCTCGGCGGCGGCGCGGCGGGCAATGCCGGGACCGGCGGCGAAGGTCTCGAGATTGATCTCGGGGTGGGCCGGATCGGGGTGTGTCTTGAGACCCGGTTCGATGTTGGTCAGGCGACCGTGGTCATACCGTCCGCCGCCGATGCCGGTGCTCACCGTGATGTAGAGCAGGCGATCGACCCCCTGGCCGGCGCCCGCGGTTGCCTCCGCCAGCGCCGCGACGCAGGCGTCGTTGTCGGCGACGATCCGCGGCGACTGGCCCCAGCGGCGTTCGAGGATGCCGCGGAAGAGAGGCTCGGGGGCGGCGCCGACCCAAGCCGGCAGGTTGGGAGCGGTGATCAGCTGCCCGGTCTCGGGAGCGAAGTCGCCGGGAAAACCGATGCCCACCGCCGCCACCCGATCCGGTTCGACACCGAGCTCGGCCAGCAGGGCCTCCGCCTGCTCGACGACGGTCTCGGCCATCTCGGCGGGGGCCAGATCGGGACGGCTCTCAGCCGAGGTCCACCGGACGAGGTGGCCCCGGCTGTCGACCAGCCCGGCGGCGACCTTGGTGCCACCGATGTCGATGCCGAGGACCACGGGCCCTTCCGCGACCATCGGTTCGTCGCCGACTTCGTCAACGCCGGCCATCGGCGCCTCCGGTGTCCGCGGGCGACGACGACCGGGCGCGCCACACCGCGACCGCGGTGGTCAGCGGCGGCAGCTCCCAGGTCAGCCCGCCCTCCTGCCGCTTCGGCGGCGCGGCGCCGAGCGTCAGCTCCGGCTCCCCCGCCACCGGCACGGCGGAGCCCAGCTCGATGGTCCTGGCGCCATCGCCCAGGTTGACCGCCACCAGCGCGATCTCGCCCTCCCCTTCCTTGACCATCGCCAGGACGTCATCCGAAACCAGCAGCGGATAGCGGCCGCCGCTCCGGAGCGACGGATGCTCCGCACGCGCTTCGAGGTAGGCGCGGACGCGGCCGATGAGTGCCTGGTCGAGGTGGTCCCAGGGCATCGGAATCCGTCCGGAATCGGTGAAGCCGGGTCGTGGCGAACCGTCGGCGAGGCCGGTCTCAGTGCCATAGAACATCACCATGGGCTCGGACAAGGCCGCCAGGAAGCCCACCGCCGCGACCAGCCGGTTCGCATCGCCGGCCCAGGCCATGAAGCGCGACATGTCATGGTTGTCGAGGAAGAAGGTCGGGCGGGCACCAGGACCATAGAGCGCCTCGAAGCCCTGGAGCCACTCCTCCACCGACCGCAACGAGCCACCGCGGGCGAAGCTCTCGGTCATCAGGATCTGCATCGGGAAGTCGAGCAGACTGGTGAACTGGGGCTTGCCGTCGACGGGCCGGTAATAGTTGGCGATCTCCTCCGCGTTGGCGTCGGCGGAGGCGCCGTCGAGCCAGCATTCGCCCACCAGGAAGGCACCGGGCTTCTTCTCCTGGACCCGGGCGTAGAGATCGGCCCAGAAGTCGTGGGGCACACCGCGGACGTAGTCGAGGCGGAGGCCGTCGACGCCCTCGTCGACCAGCCAGTAGAGCGCCACGTCCTCGAGGAAGCG
>JAGQSE010000733.1 GCA_020439725.1 Acidobacteriota bacterium | reverse complement strand
CGGCGGTAGCGGCTCGACCGAGAGCGAAGCGAGGCGCTCCTCCCCCGGCAGGGTCTCGAGCTCGAACAGCGCCGCCACGGGCAACCGTGGCGGCAGGTCCGGAGAGACCCGTTGAGCCGGGGGCAGCTTGAGCTGGGGAAACCGGGGCAGGGCGACGAAACCGGCCCGAGAGGTCTTCGTGACGCGCGCCAGCGGCAGGATGTCGTCAGCGATCCGGGGCAACTCGGCCCCGAGCCCGACCGCGAGGGTCGACTTGCCTTGACCGGAGGAGCCGAAAAAGGCCACCGCCCCCGCCGGGGCGAGGACCCCGGAGGCGTGGAGGCAGACGACACCGTCCAGGGTCAGGGGCAGGGTGAGCGCCGGCCCCGCCACCAGCTCCTGCCACCCGCGGGAACCCCGCGCGACGCCCGGGTACGGTCGCACCTGGACCTCGCAGCTCGAGACACCGGCGGCGATGGTCACGTCCCCCAGCGTCTCGACCTCGAAGCGAACCGTCTCACCCCGTCTGACCGTTCGCCCGCGGCGCACCCCGCCGCCGAGCTCGACGTCGCCTTCGAAGATCACCTGCTCCTCGGTGCCAGGAGCCGCAGACCGGCGCCGCGGCATGGGCTGCCGGTCCTCCTGGGTGTCGCAAGGGATCTCGAGACCCTCGAACGCCACCTCGGGGGACGAGGTCTCGACGGTGGAGCCGGCGATGCCATAGCAGCAAGGCCGGTCCCGAGGCTCCGGCCGAGATCCGTGACCGGGCTGGGTCTCGGTGCGCAGGCGGATCATCCGGCTGTCCTGCTCATCGGTGGCCGGGGGCCCATGTACTGCATTCGTCCGCAATTACCTGAAGGCGACATTGTTCCTTTCGCAAGATCTGCCGATGCGTAACCACTGCCCGAACGAGTCATCGTTGACCATTGTGACCCCTTCACTGTACAATCATCTATGGCCTTTCAACATGTGAAGCCCACTGCTTCCCCTGGGCTGATTTCTTCTGTTTTGTCCCCGACCGCGTGCCAGCTGCCCGCCTGACGTTCTTTCGTCAGAGCCGGGCGTCGTCGTATCGAGGGACAGGACCGTGAGCCAGGGAGCGATGAGCGAACGATTCACAGAACCGGGGCGGACGCTGCCGGTACCGGCCCCTCCGGCAACCGGCCGCCGGCGAGAGAGCGACGCGTGAGCGCCGTCGCTGCCGTCCTGCGCCGAGATCTCCTGCGGGAGTCCCTGCCGGCCTCCGATGACAGGGCTCCCGAGCTCGAGGCGGAGCTGCTACGCGTGCTCGGCGCGATGACCCATCGGGGAATCGACGGTACCGCCACGCTGTACGACGAGGCTCTCGCGCTGGGTCATCACCACTTCTGGACCACGCCGGAGGCGCGCGGCGAACGCCAACCACTGACCTCGGGCGATGGAGCCTGGTGGCTGGTCGTCGATGGGCGCCTCGACAACCGTGACGAGCTCTGGCAAGCCCTCGATGGCACGTCCGGGCCGCTACGTTCGCTTTCCGATGCCGCGCTGATGCTCGCCGCCTTCGAACGCTGGGGGCGAGCTTGCCTGCCCCGCTTCCTCGGCCCCTTCGCGCTCATCGCCTGGGACCGCCGACGGCGCGAGTTGACCCTGGCGCGCGATGTCATGGGCGGGCGCGGGCTGAGCTTCCACCTTTCGGAGAGTCTGCTGGTGGCCGCCAGCGAGGAGCAGGCGGTCGCCGCCCACTCGGCGGTGGACGATGCCCTGGACCCGGTGCGAACGGCCCTCTTCTTCGCCCTCGAACCGCTGACGACCTCGCGCACCTTTTTCTCCGGGGTCTGTCATCTCGCCCCCGGCGAGGCGCTGACGGTGGGACCTCGCGAAGCGGAGCGGTGGTGGTTCGACCAGCTTTCGCCCGCGAAGCATCCACCGGGCTCGCCGGAAGCCTGGGAGGAACGCTTCCGCGAGGCTCTCGCCGCGGCGGTGACCTGCCGGCTGCGCGGCGGCGAGCCGCCGGCGGCACTGGTCAGCGGCGGCCTCGATTCCTCACCGATGGCGGCCCTGGCGGCCGAAGCGCTCGGTACCGGCAGACCGCTCCGGGCGATCTCGTGGGTCTTCGACCAGCACCCCGCGTGCGACGAGCGCGAGTACCTCGGCGAGCTCTATGACGCGCTGCCCCTCGAGCCGGTGCACGTCCGCTGCGACGACGCCTGGCCGCTCTCCGACCCCGCCAGCTGGCCGGTCCATCCGGCGACACCGGAGCAGAACCCCTACCGCCGGTTCCACGAGCGCGCCTATCGGGCGGCGGGATCGCGCGTGCTGCTCCTGGGCATCGGTGGCGATCAGCTCTACGCCGGGGTCGACCGCTTCCTCCTCGAGCTTCTCGCCGGTGGCCGCTGGCGTCATGCCGCCCGCGAAGGGCTCTGGCATCTCCGCGCGGGCCGGCGCTACCGGCGGTGGATGCTGCGCGGTCTCGTCCCCGGCGGCATCCGGCGAACGATCAGCCACCGGCGGGGACGTCCGTGGTTGACCCCCGCCGCGGATGCCTGGCGGCAGGCGGGGACCGACCGTCCCATCGCGGCCGGAAGCGCGCGGCGCCCGAAGCAGTGGATCTCGCTCGTCGACCCGATGAACGGCCACGGCTGCTCGCTCGAGGCGTATCATGGGAGCCAACATTCCCTGGAGCTGCGCTATCCCTTCCGTGACCGACGGCTCACCGAAGTGATGCTCCAGGTGCCGACGGCCGAGCTCTACTCGCAAGGGGTCGACCGGCGGCTGCTTCGGCGAGCGATGATCGGCCGCGTGCCGGAGAAGGTTCTAGAGCGGCGGAGCAAGGCGAGCTTCGAGCCGATCCTCCGCCGCGGCCTGTTTCGCGAGGCCGCCGGTTTCGTCGGCGAGCTCCTCGACGGGCCCCGTCGCCGGTGGCCCGAATGGGTCGATCCCGCCTTCCTCGCGACGGCGCGTCGCGGGGAGACGGCTAGTGAGCTGGAGGTGTTGATCCTCTGGCAATGCATCAGTCTCGAGCTTTGGTTTTCGAGGGTGAGCAGGGGTGGCGCGGTGCGGGAACGGCGAGAGATCGCCGGCCTCCCCTCGGGCACACGAGTTGCTTCGAACCCGGCCGCAGTGTGGCAAGGCACTGCCGCCGGTCATCGAGTCCCCTTGCATGGAGGAGTCAGGTAGTGAGTCGAACGCCCAAGGAGGCCCTGGCCTCCCAACCGATCGTGGCGAGCTCCGAGCGGGACTCTCGCCGTCCCTACTCTCGCCCGCGGCTGGAGGAGCTGGGGACCCTCTTCGAGCTGACCCTCGGGCCTTCGCCAGGGGTCGGCGAGAGCGGCAATCCGACGGTTTTCCGCGCCGAGGGAGCAGCTCCGCTCCCCGGGGCGGATTGACGTTCCGCCGTTCGCGTTCGCTGGGGAACCTCGTTCGTTCCTGCTGACCGCTGCTGCTTCGACTTCAAGCCCTTGGAGGCCATCACCGTGAACGTTTCCCTTTCCGCAGCCCTCCACCCGAGATCCCGTCATACCGACCTCGATGCTCCGCGATCCCGTTCCCGCGGGCGACGCGTCCTCCTGGCGGGCATCTGCTCGGTCGTCCTCGGGATGACCGGCGCCGCCCAGGCGCTGGTCTACTCCTACGACAACACGACCTCGGGCACGATTCCGGAGCTCACCTCCGACACGGCGTGCAACAGCTCGTCGGCGCTCGTCAGGACCTTCACGGTACCGGACTCCTTCACGGTCTCGACGATCGCCCTGGGGATCAACCTCGACCACTTCAACCGCGGTCATATCCGGGCGATCCTCAACGCCCCGAGCGGTGCCTCGGCTGTCTTCCTGACCCAGAGCGGTGACGGGGACAACAACTACGACATCTTGATCTCGTCGAACACCGAGGGCGCCGTCGACGACAACGACACCGACCCGACCGGTGCGCCGTACTTCAACCGACTGGTGAGCCTGGGGTCGGCCGATTTCTACACCGGCGACGCCGCCGGCACCTGGACCCTGCGCATCTGCGACCGCAACAGCGCCGGTGGGCTCGGTACCTTCAACCGCGCGCGGCTGGTCCTGACCAGCACCGCGACGGCGACCTCGCCGTGTACCAGCACCGTGTCCTACGACTGGGGCGCCAACGGCGACTTCGCGGCCTTCACGAGCACCACCGTCGGCGACATCACGATCTCCCAGGGTACGACCACCGACTACACCGGTGCCGGCACCCCGCCGCTCTTCCAGACTCGCACCTCCACCACCGGTGCCCATCCCGGCTGGTACGGCATGGCCATGGACTCGCCGAACGGCCTCGACACCGAGAACATCGGCTTGGTGACCAACTTCACCTTCTCGAACCCCATCTCCGCGCTCAGCTTCATGGCCATGGACATCGACACCGCGGCCAACTCGTGGGAAGACCAGGTACGCATCGTCGGCACCGACAGCGGTGGCAACCGGATTCCCTACAGCCGAACCGTGGGGCCGGCCAACCAAGCGGCGGGCGACTGGTCTGAAGGCGACACGAGCATTCCCAGCACCTCCTCCGACGCCAACGTCCAGTACGTCTTCGCCGGCGCCATCAGCGCGATCGAGGTCGAGTACACCCAGGGCGATGACCCGGGCAACAACACCAGTTTCATGTTCATCGGGCTCTCCGATTTCGGCTTCTGCGCCTATGACTTCGGCGACGCTCCCTCGAGCTACAACACGGTGCTCGGAGGCGGCGCGCGGCACGTCCTCGGCAGCCGCAACCTCTATCTCGGCTCGACCCCTCCGGACGGGGAGAGCGATGGTCAGGCGGTGGGCGCCGGGTCGAACAACAACGGCGCCAACGGCGATGGCACGGACGAGGACGGCGTGGCCAGCTTCCCCAGCGCTTCGACCTCGGCCGGTGTCTATACGGTGACCGTGGCGGCGACCAACGCCACCGGTGCGAGCGCCAACCTGTGCGGCTGGATCGACTTCGACCAGGGCGGCGCCTTCGACAGCGACGAGGCGGTGTGTGTGACCGTGCCGGCCTCCGGCAGCAACTCGACCTGCACCAGCACCGGCACCAACACCTGGGGGTGCACGCTGAGCTTCACGGTGCCGACCTCGGACCGCGGCAACACCGGCAACTTCTACGGCCGGTTCCGCATCACCTCGGATTCGCTGACCACCTCGCAACCGGGAGGTTCGGCCAGCGACGGTGAGGTCGAGGACTACCAGATCCCGATCACCACCCTGCCCGTGACGCTGGGCTACGTCGAGACCCGCAACCTGGACGGTCGGGCGGAGATCCGCTTCACCACGGTCAACGAGACCGCCAACGCCGGTTTCGACATCCTCGGACGCGCCGCCGGCGGTCGCTGGCAGCGCCTGGCCCAGGTCCCCAGCAAGGCCGACGGCTCGCTGCGACCGCAGAGCTACCGCCGGGTCGTCAGCACCGCCGGGGGATCGATCGACGAGCTCGCCATCGTCGACCGCGACTACCAAGGCGCCAGTCGCCTGCATGGTCCCTTCGAGCTCGATGCCGCCTACGGCGAGCCCGTGACGACGGACACCGTCGACTGGCAGGCCGTCAAGAGCGCCACCGGCACGCGGGCTCCCCTCGAGGTGGTCCGCGCCACGGCCAGCCCCTCAGCCAGCACAGGGCCCGACGCTTTCACCTCGCCCTTCCGCCTCGGTGGCGGACCCGGCAGCGACGCCGTCGGTGCCCGGCTCTTGATCGACGAGGAAGGACTCTACCGGGTCAGCTACGAGCAGCTCGCCGCCGCGGGTGCGGACTTCGCAGGCGTCCAGACCTCGAAGCTCGCGCTGGTCGACGCGGGCAAGGCGGTGCAGCGCTACGTCGATTGCGGTCCGGTCTTCGGTCCGGGCTGCGCCATCGAATTCCTCGGCCGTCCGACGCT
>JAGQSE010000732.1:3083-10075 GCA_020439725.1 Acidobacteriota bacterium | reverse complement strand
CCGCCGGTGAAGTAGTACTCCTTGACCCCCAGCGTGGCGGCGTCCTCGAGATGACCGCGGACATCCTCGAGGGTCATGGGTTCGTGCGTGTGGTTGGTCGGTGAGCTCGAGACGAAGCAGTGGGTACAGGCGAGGTTGCACACCGTGCCCGCCACCTGAAACCACAGGGTGTCGAGCGAACGCAGAGGCGCCCGTGGGGCGAGGACCGGCAGAGGGTTGGGAGCGGAAGTGGTCGTCATCGTCGGCTTCGACGCCCGCCGTGGAGCGTGCGCCCGAGTATACGTGGCCGGCTGCCGGGCCGGACCTGTCTCCGCGGACCGCAAGGGCTATACTCTCCAGGCGCGACGGCGGCGGGCCGAATGACCGGCATCGCCGTTTCGTGCGCCACGGAACAGCCCCCTTGCTCCGATTCCTACTCCTCGCCCTGCCGTCGCTGGTCCTGACCATGGCGATGTTCTACTTCGGCTGGGACTATCTCGGTCTCGGCGCCTCGGTCGACCTGCCGCCCATCGTCCTGTTCTCGAGCTGGCTCCTCGAGAGTCTCGGTCTGATCGTCGCCTTTCTGCTGATCCGCGGTCGCGGTCGCGGTCGTTGGCTCGCCGCCATCGGCGGAGCCTGGCTCGCCTGGGTGTTCCGTGGTCCGCTCCTCGTCCTCACCCTGGTCGGCGCGGCGCGGCTGCCGCGGGAGCCGTGGTGGAACGCCGCCCTCGGCTGGTTCGGCCTCTACACCGTCTGCGCGCTGCTCCTGGTGGTGGTCGCGGAGCGAAGCGGTCTCGATCGTTGAGGCCCGACCCGACGAGCCGCCGGTGATCGCCCAGACCCCTCCAGAGACCACGGTGCGCATCCTTTCCGTCGGCCGCGCCTTCCCGCCCCACTACTACGACCAGGAGCAGCTGGTCGCCGCCCTCGAGAAGCTCTGGGGCGAGCGTTTCTTCAACCCCGAACGGCTCCGCCGCCTGCATCGGAACGTCCTCGTCGGCGGGCGCCACCTGGCCTTGCCCATGGAGCGGTATGCCGAGCTCGACGGCTGGGGGGCGGCCAACGACGCCTGGATCGAGGTCGCCCTCGAGGTCGGCGCGGCCGCCATCGAAGACGCTCTCGAGCGCGCCGGGCTCGGGGTCGGTGACGTCGACGCCTTGATCTTCGTCAGCGTCACGGGCATCGCCACGCCGTCGATCGACGCGCGGCTCATCAACCGCCTAGGTTTGCCCACCCACGTCCGCCGGATGCCGATCTTCGGTCTTGGCTGCGTCGCCGGGGCCGCCGGGATCGCCCGCGCCGCGGACTACGTCAAGGCCTACCCGGACCAGGTGGCGGTGCTGTTGTCCGTCGAGCTGTGCTCTCTGACCCTCCAGCGCGAGGACCTGGGGGTCGCCAACCTCATCGCCTCGGGCCTCTTCGGCGACGGTGCGGCGGCGGTGGTGGTGGCCGGCGCCGAGCGCGCCACCCCGCTCGTCGCTGCGAGACCCACGGCGCCGCACCCCGAGATCCTCGCCACCCGCTCGGTCTTCTATCCCGAAACCGAAGACGTGATGGGCTGGCAGATCTCCGAGCGCGGCTTCCGCGTCGTCCTGTCGCCCGAGGTGCCCGCGATGGCGCGCGATCACCTGGGAGCCGACGCCGACCGCTTCCTCGCCGACCACGGCGTCGACCACGACGAGATCGAGAGCTGGGTGTGTCACCCGGGCGGCCCCAAGGTCCTGGAGGCCATGGCCGAGGCGCTGCGCGTGCCCGACGGCGCCCTCGACGTCACCTGGCGCTCCCTCGCGGAGGTGGGCAACCTGTCCTCGACGTCGGTGCTGCTCGTGCTCCGCGACACCATGGACGAGCACCGTCCACGCCCCGGCAGCCTCGGCCTGCTCCTGGCCATGGGGCCGGGTTTCTGCTCCGAGCTCGTCCTCCTGCGCTGGTGAGGCGGCCCTCGCCGGGACACGGAAGCCGTGGCCGGCGGACGCGCTGCTAGACTCCGCGCGATGATCCAGCTCCAGGGTCTCGACACCCGGCACCTCTATCTGGGGCTCCTCGCCCTGGTGATCGCGGAACGCCTGCTCGAGCTCCGCCTGGCTCGGCGCAACCTGCGCTGGGCGCAGGCGCGGGGCGGCGTCGAGGTCGGGCGGGGCCACTACCCGTGGATGGTCCTGCTCCACACGCTCTTCCTGGTCGGCTGCGCCGTCGAGCCCTTCTGGCCCGGCCGGCCGTTCGTCCCCGCCCTCGCGCTGCCGATGCTGCTGCTCCTGGTCGCCACCATGGCGCTCCGCTACTGGGCGGTGCGGACCCTCGGCGTTCGCTGGACGACGCGGGTGGTGGTGGTCCCGGGGCTCGCGCCGGTAGCCGCCGGTCCCTATCGCTTTCTGCGTCACCCCAACTATCTGGCGGTGATCCTCGAGGGCATCGCCCTACCACTGATCCACACCGCCTGGATCACCGCGCTCGTCTTCACCGCCGCCAACGCCGTGCTGCTCAGCGTGCGGATCCGCACCGAGGAGGCCGCCCTCGAGCGCCATGGCGACTACGGGCGCCATCTCGGCGACCGGCCGCGCCTCGTGCCGGGGGCGCGATGAGCCACCGGGTCCTCGAAGGCATCGCCGAGGTGGCGCGCCGCTATCTCGACTGGCAAGGGCCGGTGCATCGAGAGATGCGCCTGGTCGAGGATCTCGAGCTCGACTCGATGCGCCTCTTCGTCCTGGCGGCGGAGATCGAGAACCACTTCGAGATCACCCTCGACGAGAGCGAGGAGGGGAATCTCGAGACCGTCGGCGATCTCGCGGACCTGGTTGGGAGAAAGCTCGGTGTCTGAGTCGGCCGTGGAGCCTGCCGCCGAGCCGGGAACCCTCGTCGGGCAGTTGCACCGGGCAGCCCAGGGCGCCGGTGGGCTACGGCTCCTCGACCGGCGGCTGGAAGAGACCTGGCTCGGTTGGGCCGAGCTCGAGGCCCGCGCCGAGCGCGTCGCCGCCGGGCTCACCGCCCTCGGGCTCGAGCCCGGCGAGCGGGTGGCGCTGATCTACCCCACCGGGAAGGCGTTCTTCGACGCTTTCTTCGCTACCCTCCTCGCCGGCGCCGTGCCCGTACCGCTCTACCCGCCGGTACGCCTCGGCCGCCTCGACGAGTATCACCGGCGTACCGCGGCGATGCTCCGGGCGGCCGGTGCGCGACTGGTGCTCGCCGACCCGCGGGTGGCGCGGCTCCTCGGTGAGACCGCCGCCCTCGCCCGCCCCGCCCTAGGCGTGCGACGTCTCGACGAGCTGCCGGACGGTTCGCCGGCCGCCGGGACGAGGGCGCCCCTGCCCGCCGACCTGGCGCTGGTCCAGTTCTCCTCGGGCACCACCGTCGAGCCCAAGCCGGTGGCCCTGTCACATCGCGCGATCCTCGCCCAGACCCGAGCGCTCAACGCCAGCTGGCCCGGGGGCGAGACGATCCGTCACACCGGGGTGAGCTGGCTGCCGCTCTACCACGACATGGGGTTGATCGGCTGCGTCTTCGCGGCGCTGGCCCTCGGTACCGATCTGACGCTCTTGCCGCCGGAGGCCTTCGTCGCGCGCCCGGCGCTCTGGCTCCAGGCCATCTCGCGCTATCGCGCCACGGTCTCGCCGGCGCCCAACTTCGCCTATGCCCTGGCGGTCGAGAGGGTTCGCGACGAGGAGCTCGAAGGAGTCGACCTGTCGACCTGGCGGGTGGCCTTGAACGGCGCCGAGACCGTGGCACCACCGGTGCTCCGCGCTTTCTGCGACCGCTTCGCCCGTTGGGGGTTCCGCCGCGAGGCGTTGACCCCGGTCTACGGCCTTGCCGAGGCGGCGCTGGCGGTGACCTTCTCGGATCTCGGCCGGCCATTCGTAGGGCGGCGTTTCGAACGCGAGGCGCTGGCGGAGGGTCGCGCCCGGCTGGACGACGCCGGGGTCGAGATCGTCTCCGTCGGACGACCGTTGGCGGGGTTCGAGGTCGAGATCCGTTCTGAGGACGGCCGATCGCTGGGCGCGGCACGGGTCGGTCACGTCTGGGTGCGCGGGCCGTCGCTGATGGACGGCTACCTCGACCTCCCCGAAGCGACCACGAAGGCGCTTCGCGACGGCTGGCTCGATACCGGCGACCTCGGATTTCTCGACGAGGGTGAGCTCTTTCTCACCGGCCGTGCCAAGGACATGGTGCTGCTCCGTGGCCGGAACTTCGCGCCGGCGGAGATCGAGCAGGCCGTCGATCCACTCCCCGGGGTGCGCACCGGGTGCTCCGTGGCCGCCAGCTGGCTGCCCGAGGGGGCAGACGGCGAACGCCTCGTGCTCCTGGTCGAGACGCGCAAGGGCATCTCGCCGCAGGACGCCGAAGCCTTGCCGGAACGTTGCAAGAAGGAGGTCCTCGCGGCGGTGGGGGTGGCTCCCGACGAGGTCGTGGTCCTCGAGCCGGGGACCCTGCCCCGAACCTCCTCGGGCAAGCTGCGGCGGCAGGAATCGCTCCGCCGCTGGCGTGCCGGCGAGTTGACGCCGCCCGACGCGGTGGGTCCCGTGGGCATCGCCCTCGCCTTCGGTCGCAGCACCCTCGCCTACGCCCGCGCCGGCGGCCGGAGGGGTCGTGGCTGAGGGCTTGCGCTTCGACCTCGCCATCGCCGGCGGCGGACCCGCGGGTCTCGCCGCGGCGATCCGGGCACGGCAGCGGGGGCTCGCGGTGGTGGTCCTCGACAAGCGGCGGCCGCCCCTCGACAAGCCCTGTGGCGAGGGCCTGATGCCCGACGCGGTGAGCCGGCTCGAAGAGCTCGGCGTGCGGCTGCCCCACGGCCGATCGGCGCCCTTCGTCGGCATCCGCTACGTCGACGGCGAGGTCGTCGCCGACGGCCTCTTCCCCCGCGGCACCGGCCTCGGCGTGCGCCGCCTCGACCTGCATCGGGCGATGGTGGAGCGCGCGGAGCGTGCGGGGGTCGAGCTCTTCTGGGACACCCCCGTCGAGGGTCTCGCCGAGGGCGGTCTTCGCGCCGGCGGCGAGGTCGTCCGCGCGCGCTGGATCGTCGCTGCGGATGGGCTCCGCTCCCCCCTCCGCCGCGCCGCCGGGCTCGACGCCGGCAGTCCCGGTGAGCCGCGCTTCGGTGTCCGTCGGCACTTCTGCCGCGCGCCGTGGACCGACCGGGTGGAGGTCCACTGGGGCCCCGCCTGCGAGGCCTACGTCACCCCGGTCGCCCCCGACGAGATCGGTGTCGCCTTCCTGTGGAGCGGCAAGAGCGCCGGCGGCTTCGACGCTCTGCTCTGGCACTTCCCACGCCTCGCCGAGCAGCTGGCCGGCGCGCCGGCGGCAAGCCGGGACCGGGGCTGTGGCCCCCTCCGCCAGCGTGTGCGGCGGGTCTACCGAGGCTCCCTGGCGCTGCTCGGCGATGCCTCGGGCTATGTCGACGCGATCACCGGCGAGGGCTTGGCCCTGGCCTTCCACCAGGCCTTCGCGCTGATCGACGCCGTCGAGCAGGGCGACCTACGCCGTTACGCGCGCGCTCACCACCGGATCGGCCGTTTCCCCGACGCCCTGACCCGCACGCTGCTCGCCGTCGAGCGCCGCCCCCGGCTGCGCCGCCGGCTGATCCGCACCCTCGCCGCCGACCCCGCCCTCTTCACCCGCCTCCTGGGTATCCACGCCCGAACCCTCCGCCCCAAAGACCTCGGCTGGACCGGCGCCTGGCGCCTGGCGCGGGGGTTGGTGAGCGGGTAGGGCGCCGAGGGTTGACGCTCTTGGCCTCAATCACGAAGATGAGGTGATGAGCGAGAGCTTTGTGGCCTACATCGACGAGGCCGGAGATGAGGGGTTTCTCTTCTCAGAGGATCCGAGGAAGGGCAGCTCCGATTGGCTTTGCCTCAGCGGCGTCGTGGTTCGCAAGTCCAACGATCTCCAGATCGTCGAGGTAGGAAAGGCCGCGCGGCAGCACCTGGGCTGGAAGAAGGACCGGTTCTTCCATTTCCAGAAGATGAAGCACAACCCAAGGCGAGTTCTGCTCAGCCACATCGTCTCTCCGGCATGCCCTGTGCGGTGTATCTCGGTTCTCTGCCATAAACCCAGCCTCCTCGAACCCGAAAGGTTTCGCACGGAGGATCGCCTCTACTTCTACCTAGCGAGGCTCCTGTTAGAGCGCATTTCCTGGTTGTGCCGGGACCGGCGACTGGATGGCGAAGGTGACGGCCGAGTCAGAATCGTCTTCTCACATCGTCGGCGCATGTCTTATGAGGATCTGCGCGACTACCTTGAGACGCTTCGCTCCGCGTCGGAAACCAAGGACGTGAGGATCGACTGGTCGGTTGTCGACCCGGAGCTCGTGGCCGCGAGGGAGAGCCAGACGCTGATGGGATTGCAGATCGCGGACGCTGTGGCGAGCTCCTTCTTCACGGGGCTCAATCTCTCGGGCTATGGGCTGACAGAACCGGGGTATGCCTCGGGTCTCAAGCCGATCGTGTACCACCAGAAGGGACGGTACCAGGGCTACGGCGTCAAGGTCGTGCCGCCGGACGTCGTGGGGTACGCGGCCCGAGAGAAACACACGGCCTGGTTATTCGACGTGTACAAATAAAAAACGCGGGTCCCGGGCTTCAGACGCCACCCAATTGGGCTGCCACCTTTAGCAGGCGGCCTGAAGAACCCCCGCGCTTACCCGCAAAAACACCATACCCAGGATCATCACACCGAGTCAACGAAGAGCCACGATTCCCACGGCTTTTGCGTCGTTCTGCGCACACACCTCAGGGCGGCCGCCCCCGACCCCGCCACCACATCGACTAAACTCGCGAGCGAAGGACACAGCTTCGCTCGATCGGTCATGCAAAGGCTCCTCCCCAAGCTTCCGGCATTCTTGCGTCTGGGGCTCCTGCCCCGCCTGCTCCTCGCGCTGACGCTGGTGGGCGTGGTGCCGCTGTGGGTGATCCAGGCGGATCGGGGCCGGGTGGAAGGGGCGCTCCGGCAGCAAGTGCTGCGGATGCACGCGCTGGCGGCGCGATCGACGGCGGAGCGGGTCGAGGCGCTCCTCGAGACCGAGG
>JAGQSE010000732.1:414-3030 GCA_020439725.1 Acidobacteriota bacterium | reverse complement strand
GAGCTCCTCGCCGGGATGCTCCAGGCGCGGCCCGAAGTGGCGGCCATCGCCCTGACCAACCTCGAGGGTGACGAGTACCTCCGCGCCCAGCGCAAAGAGCTGGCGGCGACCATCGCCCCCCTGCTGACCGGACCTTCGGACGAACGCGTCAGCCCTGAGCGGCTCGGGGGCGAGCTCTGGCTGCGCATCGACGAGCCCTTCGCCGACGGCCGCGGAGTGGTGCGGCAGGTGGTGTCGGGGGCGGCGCTCGAAGATGCGCTGGTGCCCAAAGAGACCGGTCAGGACGCCGAGCTGGTCCTCGCCGAGGCCCGTGGCCAGGTGGTGGCGGGGTCGCTCGACAACCTCGACTCGTTGCCGCCGTCGCTGGTGGCGACCGCGCTCACCGGGCGCCTGTCCGGGGTCGCCGGCGAGAGCGACCGCGTGGTCGGAGCGTTCTCGCCGGTGAGCTCGGTACATTGGGTGGTGATCTCGAGCCAACCGCGGGCGGCGGCGGAGGAGATCGCGGTCCTGCTGCGCCGCCGGACCCGCCTGGCGCTGGGCGGCGCGCTCCTCGCCGTGGGTCTGATCTCGCTGGTCGGCTGGAGCTCGGTGGTGCGCCCCATCCGCCGCCTGGTCGACGCCCAGCGCTCCCTCGCCGGTCTCGCGCCGGCCCCCGCCGCGGGCTCGGAGATCCACCAGCTGCAGGAAGCCCTCGAGGTCCTCGAGCGCCGCGTCCGTGAGCGCGAGGCGTTGGGCAAGGTCTTCCTGGGGCGCTACCAGGTCCTCGAGGTGCTCGGCGAGGGCGGCATGGGCACGGTCTTTCACGGTTGGGACCCCAAGCTCCAGCGGCCCGTGGCGCTCAAGACCTTGCGGCTCGGTCCGAGCGACGAAAGCGAACGCCGCCGACGGGTCTCGGACCTGCTCCACGAGGCCGTCGCCACGGCACGGATCCGGCACCCCAACGTGGTCGCGGTCTACGACGTCATGGAGCAGGGCGACGCCGCCTTCATCGCCATGGAGCTGGTCGAGGGCATCACCCTCGAGGCCTATCTCGGCCGCTATCGGCGGATCCGACCGGGGCGCGCCGTGTCGCTGTCGCTGGCCATCGCCCGCGGGCTCGGCGCCGCCCATGCTCAGCGTCTGGTCCATCACGACGTCAAGCCCGGCAACGTGCTCCTCGGCTGGGAAGGCGAGATCAAGGTCGTCGACTTCGGCATCGCCCGCTTCCTGTCGTCGCTGGCGGACGAGCGCGAGAAGGTCTTCGGCACGCCGGGATACCTGCCGCCGGAGGCGCTCCGCGGCCAGGGTTACACCGAGACCGGCGACTACTTCGGTCTCGGCGTCCTGCTGTACCAATGTCTGACCGGTCTGCGGGCCTTCGTCGGCACGACGGTACGTGACGTCGTCTTGTCGACGATCACCGATGACCCGCCGGCGCCCTCGGAGGTGGTACCCGACATCTCCGCCGATCTCGACCGCGTGGTCTCCGCGCTGCTCGAAAAAGACCCCAGGAAACGACTGTCCGGCGCCGCCGCCGTCGCTGCCCTCGAGCAGCTCCCCGCCGAGCCGTGGACCCTCGAGGGGTTCGAGCGGATCATGCCGGCCAGCGCCGTCGAAACGCCTCGAGAAAGGACCGCTCGCGATGAAGAGGACCTGGATCGTTCCCGCCTTTGTGCCACTCTTCCTGCTGGTACCCTGTCGACCCTCGACGGCCGCTGAGACCGCGAGCCCCGCCGAGCTCGTCGTGCCGCCGGGCGCCTGGGTCGAGCTGGCGCTCCCGGCCGAAGGGCTCACCGTCGAGGCCAACCTCGACGGCGGTGTCCTGCATCCGGTGGACGGCGGTCTACGGGCACCGGCATCGGGGGACCATTGGTTGGTCGTCGCCTCCCGGGACGCCGCCGGCCGCCGGTCGCCGCTGTCCTGGACCCGGTTGCGGGTCGATGGCGAGGCCCCGGAGTTGGGGATCGTCGTCGAGCCCGAGCCGGTGGCGACCGAAACGGGGCTCTGGATCCCCGCCGATGCCGTGGCCAGGGCGCGTGCCACCGACGCACCGGCGGGGGTCGAGACCTTGGTCGTGACCGCCGGCGAGGCTCGCAGCGAGACGACCGGGCCCGAAGCCGAGCTCGCGCTGCCGTCGAGCGGCGCCCCGACGCTCACCGCCGAGACGCGCGACGCGGTGGGCAATCTGCGGACCACCGACCCCGTTGCGCTCCAGGTCGATGGCGCGCCGCCGGTGGTCGAGATCGTGCTCGACGGCCCCCAAATCGAGGTCGGTGACCGGCTGATCGCCACGCCGGCGCTCGTCGCCACGGTGCGCGCCACCGACATCGCCTCCGGCGTCGCCACGACGACCCTCTCGATCGACGGCGGCGTGATCGAGGGCTCGAGCCGCTCCGGCGGCTGGCAGCCGGGGCTCCACACCCTGGCGGCCAGCGCGGAGGACCGCGTCGGCAACCGCGCCGAGGTCTCCGAGCGCCGCATCGAGATCGACGGAGACGGGCCCGCACTGTCGCATCGGGTCCTCACCCACGGCGTCGAGGGGGCCGAAGGCCAGGCGCTCTATCGGCCGCCGGTCGAGGTCTCCATCGAGGCCACCGACGGCGCCGGTGTCGAAAGCGTCCAGTGGTCCAGCGACGG
>JAGQSE010000732.1:0-343 GCA_020439725.1 Acidobacteriota bacterium | reverse complement strand
GACGGCGTCGGCAACACGCGCCGCCAGACCGCGAGCTGGCAGCTCGACAGCGACCCACCGCGGTGGGTGCTGCGCGGCCCCGACGGCGAGGTCGATCCCGGCGGCGAGGTAGTGTTGATCCAGGGCCAGTCCGTGACCCTCGAGGCCGTCGATGCCGCCGGCGTGGCTCACCAGGAGACCGGCCTTCGCGCCCGCACCTGGCAGACGGCGCCCGTCGAGATCCGCTTCCCGACCCGCGGCCGGTACTGGCTCGGGGCCCGCTCCGAAGACCGTCTCGGCAATGCCGCCAAGGTGCAGTGGTGGGTGCGGGTCGAGCGCCAGGGAGGTGCCCGATGAGCCGGCG
>JAGQSE010000731.1 GCA_020439725.1 Acidobacteriota bacterium | reverse complement strand
TCCATCTTCGAGTCCCGATCCGGTCTCCGCTGTCGGTTCCGATCCGATGTCGTCGCCCAAGAAGCGCAACGCTCGCCGCTCTCGCGTGCTCCGTCTCGTCGCCGGGCTGGTGCTCGCGGTGCTGGTCCTCGCCGGGGGCTCGGCGCTGCTGCCACGCCTGGGCTTCGCCTGGCTGAGCTCGTCGTGGCCAGCCGGGGGCGCCGGCGAATGGATCGTCTACCCCCTCGTGCCGCGGACCGAGGCGCGGCCGGCGGTGGAGCTCGAGGCGGTGTTCGAGGGCACCCTCGAGCTGCCGGCGGAGGCCACCCGGGCGGTGCTGGCGGTGCGCTGCCTGGGGAGCGGCACGGTCGAGATCAACGGCGGTCAGGTCGTCGAGATCGAGGCCGGGGACGGAGGTCCCGGGCGGCGCCGGCGGCTGTCGGTGCCGCGCTGGCTGCGCCGGGGCGAGAACCGGGTCGTGGCGCGGGTGCGGAACGCTCACGGCCCGCCGGCCCTCGAGCTCGAGCTGGTGGTCGACACCGCGGCCGGGCGCTCGGTGCTCGCGAGCGATGAGGGCTGGCGGGCGTCGCTGGCCGGTGCGGCGTGGAAGCCGGCGCGGCGGGCGAGCCGGGTGGTGGCGGCGGATCCGTTGCCGCTCCACGGCCGGCGTCCCTGGGGGCTCGACGCCTGGCGGAGCGCGGCGCCTCGGTTGGCGGTGCTCGCGCTCCTCGCCCTCGGCGCCGCCTGGGTCTACGAGCGTTGGGGTCGAGACTGGCAGCCCCGCTGGGGCTCCGCCGAGACGTGGCTCTTCGGTCTGGTCGCGTTGCTCTGGCTGGGTCTGTGGCTCGCCAACGCCGCGAGCTTTCCGCTCGCCGTCGGCTTCGACGCCCGGGGGCATCTCGACTACGTCGGCTACCTCCTGCAGCACCACGCGCTACCCCACGCCGACCAGGGCTGGCAGATGTACCAGCCGCCGCTCTACTACCTCCTCGCGGCGCTGCTACTCGGTGCCGGCGGACTCGGTTCCGGTGGTTTGGGCATCGGCGATCCGGGAGCCGCGTGGGTGCTGCGGGGCCTCGGTGCGCTGGCGGCGGTGGTGCAGGTGGGGCTCTTGCTGCTCGTCCTCCGCCGGCTCTTCCCCGATCGCCCCGGGTTGCGGCTCGCCGGGCTGGTCTTCGCTGCCTCGCTGCCGCTGCACCTCTATCTCTACCAGTACGCGAGCAACGAGCCGCTGGCGGCGACCCTCGCCACCGCCGTTGCCTGGCTGATGCTCCGCTGGCTGGCGGCGCCGTCGGCGCGGGGTACGCTGGCGGTGGGCGGTGTCCTCGGGCTGGCGCTGCTGACCAAGGTCACCGCCGCGGTGCTGGTGCCGCTGGTGCTCGGGCTCGTCGCATGGCACCGATGGCGGGGGAAGGGCGGTCGGGCTGGGGCGGTGCGCGACGTCGCGCTGGCCGGCGGTGCCTGCGCCGTGGTGGCCGGGTGGTTCTACGCCCGTGCCTGGTGGCTCTACGGTTCACCACTGGTGGCCAACTGGGACCCGCGGCTCGGTTTCGGCTGGTGGCAGGACCCGGGGTACCACACTTCCGCCGACCTCTTGCGGTGGGGCCGCTCGCTGGTCGAGCCTTGGTTCGCGGGGTTCGGCGGGTTGGCGGACGGTGTCTACTCGACGCTGTGGGGCGATGGCCTCGCGGCGGGGCAGGCGGCGCTCCGCACCGCGGCGCCGTGGGACTACCCGCTGGCGGCGGTGGGGGTCTGGCTCGCGCTCGGACCGATGGCCGTGGTCGCCGTCGGTGTCTGGACGGGGCTCCGGCAGGTCGTGCGGGAGAAGGGACGGCGCCGCGACGCGGTCTACCTCCTCGGCTCCGGCATCTTGGTCGCCGCGGCGCTGGTCTATCTCGTCCTCAAGGTCCCCTCCTACGCCCAGTCGAAGGCCTTCTACGGTCAGCCGGCGCTGCCGGCGTTGATCGTCGCCTTCGTCTGGGGAGTCGGCCGCGTTTCCTGGCGGCGGCGGGGGCTACGGCTCGGGGCAACGGCTTACCTGCTGCTGTGGGCGGCGGTGTCCTGGAGCGCCGTCTGGGTCGGCTCCGGCGAAGACCGGCGGCTCACCGCGGGGCGGGCCTTTCTCGTCGCCGGGGATCTCGACCGGGCTCGCGCGAGCTTCGAACGCGTTCTCGAGCAGGATCCGGGCTCCGCCGAGGCGCATCTCGGGCTCTTTCGGGTTGCCATGGAGCGGGGGGAGACGGCGGCCGATCAGCTCGATGCGGCCTACGCGGCGGACCCGGAACAGCCGGAGGTGCTGGTGGCGCTGGCGCGGCGCGAGGCGGCCGGTGGCGATCTCGACGGTGCCCTCGAGCGTCTCGCCCACGCCCTAGGGCTCGCGGTGCCGCGCTCGCCGGAGGCCCTCGAAGCACGGGTCCTCACCGCCCAGCTGATGGCCTCGACGGGACGGCTCGAGGCGGCGGTGGCGGAGCTCCGCGAGGCCCTGGCCCTCGATCCCACGGCGCCGGTGCTCCACCGCGGGCTGGGCGAGCTCTACCGGCGTCTCGGCGACGAGCCGGCGGCGCGGCGCCACGAGGATCTCCTGCGCCGGATCCTCGCCCGGTCCTCGGTCCCCAGCACGCTGCGCGGCGAGTGACCGGTCAGCGCGTGTAGCGGTCGATGGCCTGGTCGATGGCGCGGGCGCACACGGGGCAAAAGCCCACCGGGTTGCGGGTGAACATGATGCAGTCGACGGCGGGACGGTA
>JAGQSE010000730.1 GCA_020439725.1 Acidobacteriota bacterium | reverse complement strand
CCTCTTCTTCTCTTTCTTCGAGATGTGGAGGAAGAACTTGACCAGGACATAGCGGTCGTCGGTGAGGGCGCGCTCGAAGTCCACCACGTCGCGGCAGCGCGGTTCCCAACCCGGGGCGGTCGGAAAACCGGTGACGCGGCCGACGAAGAGGCGGCGGTACCAGCTGTAGTCGAAGAGGGCCATCTGGCCGTAGCGCGGCAGCCGGTCCCAGAAGCGCCACATCCAGGGCAGCTGGACCTCGAAGCTGCGCGGCTCGCGAACCGTGTGCAGCTCGAAGCCTCGGGGCTCGAGCCGTTCGGTCAGCTTGTTGATGGTGTCGCCGCGGCCCGAGGTCTCCCACCCTTCGAAAACCACGACGCTGCCCAGCTTCTCCGCCCAGCAAGCCCGTTGCAGCCGATGCAGGCGCAGCTGAAGGCGTGGCAGCTGCGCCTTGTAGTCGGGCTTGGGCAGGCGAGCCTTGAGATCGACGTCGTCGAGCATAGAGGAAGGTGACGGTCTGGGCCTGGGCAGCTCACCGCCGGCAGCCCCTTCACTGTAACACTGCCGTCACGCCGGCAGCAGCCCCGGCGGGATCTCTGGGCGATTGGTGCCACGCCACCGATTCGTGGCAGGATCGGGCCGTCGAGATCCACCGATGCGCGCCACTTCCCAACAGCCCGGCGACCCGGTCCGAGCGAGGCCATGAGACTGCGTCTGCTCCTCCTCTGGCGGCGGATCCAGTCGAGCTACTGGTTCGTTCCGGCGCTCATGTCCGGCGCCGCCATCGCCATGGCCTACGGCGTCCTGGCCCTCGATCTGCTGACACCGCCCGGGTTTGGCGCTCCACCGGATTGGGTGCCGATCCCCGGCCCCGATGCGGCACGGGCGCTGCTGTCGACCCTGGCCGGCTCGATGATCACCGTCGCCGGCGTCACCTTCTCGATCGTCATCGTCGCCCTGACCGTGGCGTCCTCGCAATACGGTCCACGGCTCCTGACCCCGCTGATGCGCGACACGGGCAACCAGGTCTCCTTGGGCGCCTTCGTCGCGGCCTTCTTCTACTGCCTCATCGTCCTCCTCCACCTTCCCGCCGAGGGTGACGGTCAACCCTTCCCGCATCTCTCGGTCTTTGGCGCGGTCTTCGTATCGATGGCCTCCTTGGGCGTGCTGATCTACTTCTTCGACCACGTGTCGACCTCGCTCCAGGCGGGCCACATGGTGCTCGAAGCCGGCCGCCACCTCGACCGCGTGCTGCGCGAGCTCTTTCCCGACCAGGAGGATTCAGCCGAGGCCGATCCCGATCCACCCGCCGACGAAGCCACCCGCGCCATCACCGCCCACCGCAACGGCTACTTGAGCCGGATCGACGAAGCGGGTCTGGTGGAGCTGGCGACGTCGAAGGACCTGCGCATCGCCATGGCCGTAGAGCCCGGTGCCTTCGTGCTCCGCGGTCAACCCGTCGCCCGCGCCGCTCCCGCCCTCGAGATCGACGACGGCCTCGGCGAGCGCATCGCCGGTCATTGGAACCTGGTAGCCCTCCGCGAGCAAAGCGACGACCCGACGCTGGCCGTCGACCAGCTCACCGAGATGGCCGTCCGCGCCCTTTCGCCCGGCATCAACGACCCCTACACCGCCCTCGCCGCCCTCGACCGCCTGACCGCCGCCCTGACCGTCGCCGTCGAGCGCCCCGCACCGCCCACAGTGCTGGTCGACGACGACGGCGCCCCACGCCTCTACCGCAAACCCGTCCCCCTCGCCGAGCTCCTCGCCCGCGCCTACGACCCCATCCGCCGCTACGGCGCCTCCGACCCCAGAGTCCTCGGCCGCATCCTGGCCTCCGTCCGCGCCCTCCACGCCCGCGCCCACCTCGGCCCCACCCGCGACCAGCTGGAAGCCCTGGCCGCCGCCGTCGAGGCCACCGCCGAAGAAGGGCTCACCCTGTCGAGAGACCGCGACCGCGTCATCCGGCCGCCGGCGGGGAGTGCGACGACGGGCGGGGCGAAGGGTGGGTAGAGACTCCGAGGGCACCGAAGCACCGACCTGTTCGAAGATCCAACCCATTGAAGAATTGGGGACACGATACGTAATTTGACCGGGTCGCTGGAACTCTATACCTCTCAGTGCTTTGCGCGATCTCACAGCAATTGCATATCGTGTCCCCAGATTTGTCGGCGGTTTGACAGAGGCGCCGCCGAGGCGACGTCGTGCTGGATCATGCGCATCGCTATCGACCTCGACGGGACCACGGCCAGGAAGCTCGAGGAGCTTTGCTCCGAGCAGGATCTCTCGCTCGCTGAAGCCATCGAATTCGCCCTACGCCGCGGCCTGGGTATCGAGCCCTCCTCTCCAGAAGCTCCGGGACCCTTCTCTACGAGGTCCGTTTCACTCGGACGCTGCCTCCTCGATGATGTTGCGAACGTGGAGGAGGCACTGGACCTCGGCGAAGGTGAAGGCCGGAGATAGCCACACCACCGCTCCAGGATCCGGCGGGGTCCTGGAAGGCCACCTGGTGCGCAATCCAGTCTCTTGAAAATTCGGGGACACGATACGTATTTGAGCGTGATCGCTGTAACCATCTTTGTCCCTGTGGTTTACGCGATCTCACGGCAATTGAGTATCGTGTCCCCAGATATTCAAAATTTTGAGCCGCGGGTTTGAGCGATCGGCGCACCCACTGACGTCTCTTCCGGGTACTATGCCCAGACTCGCAAGGGTTGTGGTGCCCGGAATCCCTCACCACGTCACGCAGCGCGGCAACCGCCGCCAGCAGACCTTCTTCTACGAGTCAGACTTTGAGCTGTACAAGCAGCACATGGCGGAGTGGTGCTCCCGCCACGGGGTGAAAGTTCTCACCTACTGTCTGATGCCCAACCACACGCACCTCGTCCTCGTCCCATCGACCGCGGATGGCCTGGCGCGCGCCGTCGGTGAAGCCCACCGCCACTACACGTCCGCGATCCACGAGCGCTACTCGTGGCGAGGGTATTTCTGGCAGGGCCGCTTCGGGTCGTTCCCGATGGACGAGGAGTACCTGCTCCGAGCCACCCGGTACATCCTTCTCAACCCGGTCCGTGCGGGCTTCGTCAGCTCGCCGTTCGACTGGCCGCACTCGAGTGCCCGGGCGCACCGGAACCGCCAACCGGACCCGTTGATCGACCCCCGGCCGCTCGACGAGCGCGTCGAGTCTTGGGACGACTACCTGGCGACAGGCGTTCCCGCGAAGGAGGAGGCGAGCTTCCGCAAGCATCAACGAACTGGCAGACCGCTCGGGAGCCAGCCTTTCGTTCGACAGCTCGAGAAACGCCTGGGAAGACGACTGCGACCTCGCAGACCTGGGCGACCACCGAAGCGGCAGCCGCCAGGCTGAGATTCGGAGACACGTTACGGATTTGGCCTCGTGACCTGAACGAGGCCGTGTCGTGGAAATGCGTATCGTGTCCCCAAATATTCAGCGGATTGGATCGGGGGCCCTGCGGTAGCATCGCGACGTCGCAAACAAGCATAGATCGGAGTCGTCGTGGGGAAGGCTGAATTCCGCAAGGATGATCGGAGGCCAGAGAGAGGAACCGTCGATCGTAGGGTCGTCTTCGGTGCCCTGGCCGTCGCCTTCCTGATGGGACTGATCTGGTCGCTGACGCCGGAGGATCGGGAGAGCTTCCGCAACTCGGAAGCCGTCTTCTGGGTCTTTCTACTCGGTTCCCTAGCCTCGATCGGGGCTGTTCTCCATTCGTTGGTGCCGAAACGATCCAGACTCGAAGCCGATCGTCTGGACGCCGAAGCCATGCGTCCGGATAGACCTCCCGTTGCCCCCCTCCGCCTCGACTTCAACAAGTCCCTCGGCACCGATCCGCTGGTGTGGCTCGAGTGGCGGTCGCAGCTGGTGCCCAAGCTGATCGGGCGCGCAGGCGAATATGGAGAGCTCCGGCGTTGGGCGGAGGGCGGGGAGGCCGGGGTTCGCATGCGGCTGGTGCATGGACCCGGCGGTACCGGCAAGACACGGTTGGCGGCGGAGCTGGCGCGGGAGCTGGTGACGAGGCAGTGGGCGGCGGGGTTCTCGGATCTCGAGGCGGGGTTTGAGTTCGAGCGCGGCGAGAACGGCACGCTGGTGCTCGTGGACTACCCGGAGGAGCGGCGGCCGCGGGTGCGGGAGCTGCTCGA
>JAGQSE010000729.1 GCA_020439725.1 Acidobacteriota bacterium | reverse complement strand
GGGCTGCTGTCGCGACGGGGGTGTCCGCCGACGCCGAGGTCGCCGAGGCGCCCGCGTCGCGGCGCTGGGTCAGCCCGGGTCGCCGGTGGGCACGATGGTGGCGTTCTCCACCATGAGCACGGTCGCGCCGGCGGGCGCCTTGGGTCGGTGCCTCACCCCGCGGGGCACCATCACGCCCTCGTGGGGGCCGAGCACGACCGACTCCCGCCCCTCGAGCTCGATCTCGAGCTGGCCGGTGAGCACGAAGAAGAGCTCGTCCTCGGCCTCGTGCGCGTGCCAGTGGAACTCGCCCTCGAAGACGCCGAGGCGCACGAGGCTCTGGTTCACGGCGCAGAGGGTTCGATTGAACCAGGGGTGGTCGCTGAGCTCCTCGGCGTCCGCGATGCGGATGGGCTCGAGGGGGGCGTAGCTGGGCTCGAGGGTGATGTCGTAGTCCACGGGGCGCCGATGCTACCCTGCGGGGCCGCTTGACGCCTCCTCCTGGGCGTCCGAGCCTCGGCCCGTGCTCGCCAAGGTCTTCGGGCTCGAACCAGGGACGCAGGTCAGGACCGAGGTGGTCGCCGGCCTCACGACGTTCCTGACCATGGCCTACATCGTGGCGGTCAACCCGGTCTTCCTGACCGCCGCCGGCATGCCCCTCGAGGGCGCCATCCTCGCCACCTGCTGGAGCGCTACGCTGGCGACGCTGCTGATGGCCTTCCTGGCCAACTACCCCATCGCGCTGGCTCCCGGGATGGGGCTCAACGCCTTCTTCGCCTACGGCGTCTGCCTCGGCGCCGGGGTACCGTGGCAAACCGCTCTGGGGCTGGTGTTTTGGGCCGGCATCCTCTTTCTGCTGCTCACCGTCACCGGCGCCAGAAAGCTCCTGGTGGCGGCGGTGCCCAAGGTGCTCCGGCTCTCCGGCGCCGTCGGCATCGGGTTGTTCATCGCCTTCATCGGCTTTCAGCACGGCGGGCTGGTGCGTGCCGACCCCAACACCATGCTGGGGCTCGGCGATCTGACCTCGGCGCCGGCCCTCGTCGCCCTCGTCGGGCTGGCGGTGGGTTTCGGTCTGATGGCCGCCCGCGTGCCGACGGCGATCTTCTGGGCGATGGCGGCGAGCTTCGCCGCGGCCCTGTTCTTGGGGCTCGTCCACTGGCCGGAGGCGATCTTCTCGTGGCCCGAGGGGCCGTTGCCGGGGTTCTCCATTGACCTCCTCGGGGCCCTCCGCCTCGAGTACCTGCCGCTGATCCTGGTGATCCTCTTCTTCGACCTCTTCGACACCTTGGGGACGCTCCTGGGCGTCGCCTACGAGGGCGGCTTCCTCGAGGACGGCGAGCTGCCGCGCATCGAGCGGGCGCTCCTCGCCGACTCCGCCGGCAGCGTCGGCGGCGCCCTCCTGGGCACCTCGACGGTGACCTCGTTCATCGAGAGCGGTGCCGGGGTCGGGGTCGGCGCGCGGACCGGGCTGGCCAACCTGGTGACCGCCGGTCTCTTCCTGGTGGCTCCCTTCGCCACGCCGCTGGTGGCGGTGATCGGCCAGGGGGCCGGAGACGGTCTCAACCCGGTGACCGCGCCGGCGCTGATCCTGGTCGGTGCCCTCATGGTGCGTGCGGTGCGCGAGATCGACTGGCGCGAGATGACCGAGGCGCTGCCGGCCTTCGCCACCGCCATCGTCATGCCGCTGTCCTTCAGCATCGCCCACGGCCTGGCGGCGGGGATCGCCGCCTACGTCCTCGCCAAGAGCGCCGCCGGCCGCTGGCGCGAGGTCCACTGGCTGCTCTATGTCCTCGCGGTCCTCTTCCTGGCGCGCTATGCCTGGCTCCCGGTCTGATCGGCCACGGATCCGCGCCCGGGTCGAGGACTTCGAGGTCGAGGAGATCCCCCTCGAGCGGCCCGAGGGCGATGGTGAGCACCTCTACCTGTGGCTCGAGAAACGGGGCCTGACCACCACCGCCGTCGCCCGAGCGCTGGCCGAACGGGCCGGCGTCGACAGCGGCGAGGTGGGCTTCGCCGGGCGCAAGGATCGCTGGGCGGTGACCCGGCAATGGTTCTCGGTGCCGCGCTGGCCGGTGGAGCGTGCCGCCGAGCTTGCCTCTGCGCTCGCCTCTGGGCCGGCCTCTGAGCTGGCAACGCCGGGGGTCGAGATCCTCGATGCGGTGCGCGGGCGCCGCCGCCTGAGGCTCGGCGAGCTGGCGGGGAACCGCTTCCGGCTGCGCGTCCGGGGCCTTTCCCCGGAGCTTCTCGCGGCGGCCCTGGCGGCCTTCGAGACCCTCGCACGGCGAGGCTTCGCCAACGCCTTCGGGCGCCAGCGCTTCGGCTCCCGGGGCGACAACGTCGACAGGGGGCTCGGGGTCCTCGCCGGCGACGACCGTACCGGTGGCCGCCGGCGCCGGGCCTTTCTGATCAGCGCGGTGCAGGCGGAGGTCTTCAACCGGGTCCTGGCGCGCCGGCCGGTGGGTTGGGACGAGCTGATGACCGGCGACCTGGCGGTGGCCCACGGCAGCGGCCGCCTCGTGGCGGTGGCGGACCCCGCGGAGCTCGCGCCGCGTCTCGAGCGCTTCGCAGTCAGCGCCACCGGACCGATCTTCGGCGCCAAGATGCCGCGCGCCGGCGGTGCGGTGGCAGAGCTCGAGGCCGCCGTCCTGGCCGAGCTCGGGGTGGGGGACGCCGAGGCGCTGCCGGCGGTGCGCGAGCTTCGCGTCGCCGGCGAGCGGCGGAGCCTGCGCGCCCGCGTCCGCCGTGCGAGCGCCGAGGCCGAGGGCTGCGATCTGCTGCTCAGCTTCGATCTGCCGCCCGGCAGCTACGCCACGGTGCTCCTGGACCATC
>JAGQSE010000728.1 GCA_020439725.1 Acidobacteriota bacterium | reverse complement strand
GCGAGGACTTTCCGCCCCATGGTCTTGAGCTCGTCGTAGCCGGGTGCGTCGATGCGGTTGGTGACCGCGATCTGTGGCGCGATGGAGCGGTCCTGCATCGCCGCCAGCACGGTGGGGTAGTAGTGCGAGATGAACTCGTGCTGGACCTCGCCATCGACCGTCAGGGTGTCCCAGAAGCCCTCGTGCCCTTCGATGTACTCCTCGAGGGCGGCGGGGCGCTCGGCGCTGACCTCGAGTCGTCGAACGGCCTCTTCGAGCTCGGTGTGGTCGTTGGCGCGATAGGTGTGGAGGGCGCCTAGGCCTGCCCGCGGCTTGAGCACCAGCGGATAGCCGACCTCCTCGGCGAAGCGGAGCGCCTCCTCCGCCGAGCTCACCGCCGTCGAGCGGGCGCAGGGGACGCCGGCCTGGCGCAGCGCCTCCTTCATGGCGGTCTTGTCGCGGCACAGGCGGGCGGTGTGCGCCGAGATACCGGGTAGCGACAGCGCCTCGCGGGCTTCGGCGGTGGCCAGGACCAGGCTTTCGTCGGCGGTCTCGACGAGCTCGACGCTCCGCTCGCGGTCGATGGAACGCACCGCCTCGAGGATCTCGGCGGCATCAAGGAGAGAGGTGATGCGGTGGTAGCCGTCGAGCCATTGCCCGAGGGCCGGCGGCAGGCGCTGGGGCGGGGTGTGGCCGATACCGGTGACCCGGGCGCCGACCTCTTTGAGACCGCGGGCGAATTCCTGGTAGACGTCGAAGACGTCGGGACCCACGAAGACGACGTGTCGCGTCAAGGCACCTCCCGGGTTTGGCCCGATGGAGCGGTTGCGGAGACGGGGTTTCGTCGCCGTGACTTTATCTCGACAGATGCCCCGTCTGCGTTTCCGCGGACAATCCCGGCTCCGTAGCAAAAGCTCAGAGGGCGCCGACCACCGTTCGGACTTTGAGCCCGGGCCGCTTCGCCCGCACCTCGATTTTGCCCGGCTGACGGCCCGCGGGGGTGTAGAAGGTCAGGAGGTACTGGCTGCGCAGCTCGTGGTCGATGGCGTCGTAGGCGTCGCCCAGCTGGGTCGGATCCGAGATCAGGAAGACGCGGCCGCCGGTCTTGCCGGTGACATCGTCGAGGTCGCTGGTCTTGAAGGTGCGCTGCAGCTGTTGGCTGTCGCCGAGGCCGATGACGTAGATGGGCACACCCGCCTTCCTGGCATCCTCGATGGCCCGCGACGGACTGTAGCGGCTGCGGTAGTCGTCACCGTCGGTGAGCACGACCAGGGCTTTGCGACCGCGCTCGGTCCCGAATTGGAGGATCGAGAAGACCACCGAGTCATAAAAGGCGGTGGCCCCCTCGGCGCGCATCGAACGGAAGCTGGCGAAGAGCTTCTTGAGATCGCCGGTGACCCCTTGGGCGAGGCGCGGCAGGGTGTCGAAGTCGACCACGAAGGCGCGATCCTGGGGTCGCAGCACCTGGCCCAGGAAGCGCCCGGCGGCCTGCTTGGTCTCTTCCATGATGCCGTCCATGCTGCCCGAGGAGTCGACGACGACACCGAGCAGGAGCGGTACGTCCTGACCGTAGCCGAAGCCTTCGGTAGGACGTGGAGCGCCGTCCTCGAAGATCTCGAAATCGTCCTTGGTGAGCGTCGACACCGGCTGACCGTCGGCCTTCGTGACCACCGCGTAGAGCTCGACCAACGTGACGTCGAGGCGTTCGCTGGCGCCGCGCGCGGCGATGAGCTCGACGGTGTCGATGCTGCCGCCGTCGGTGAGCAAGGCCACCGCCCGCACGTAGTCGGTGGGGCCCGGCTTGGGGACGTCGATGACCGCGCGGAAGGGCGGCTCCCGACGGGTGGCGACCAGGGTCTCGTCGAGGTAGAACTCGACCCGGTCGAGACGTTGGTCGATGGGGACGTCGACCCGGGCGTCGACGGTGATGCGGCCGGCCTCGACGTCGTGGTCCCAGCGGTCGAAGGCGATGCGCAGGCGATTGCCGCGGCCGTTGACCACCAGCTCGGTGCGTCCGAGGACGTGGCCCTCACCATCGTAGGCGACGGCCCCGACCTTCTGCGGCCGCGCCGGCGAGGCGAGGTCGAGGCGGGCGGCGAAGGGTCTGTGAGTGTCCGAGTCGACGACCTTGCCGTCGAGGAGGAAGTCGACCCGATCGACCAGCGAGTCGCTGACGATGGTCTCGAAGCGTGTCGAGCCTTCGACCTCGGGCTCCCGCGGCGGCACCAAGGTGATCACCGTCGGGCCCTCGGCAGCGGCGCGGCCGGGACCGGCGGCGGCCGATTCGGGACCGAGCAGCGGTCCCTCCGCCACGCCGGCGCTCGCAGCGACGTCGAAGGGTTCGGCGCTCCACTCGGCGAGGGCACCCCCCCAGCGTCCGGTGCCGTCCTGCTCGACGATCACCGCCACCCCACGGTTCTGCGACGGCAGGTCCGCGGGCAGCAGGAAGACCCAGGGGCTGGC
>JAGQSE010000727.1 GCA_020439725.1 Acidobacteriota bacterium | reverse complement strand
GCCCCCTACCAGACGCACTCGATCCCGAAATCCGAAAAGGCTCGATCGCTGGTGATCAGGGGGAGGCCCTCCAAGAAGCTCTGGGCCGCGAGCATGCGGTCGAAGGGATCCCTGTGAGCGACGTCCCAGCTGCCAGCGCGTTCCGCGTGCGAGACGGAGATGGGCAGCGCTTCAAACCCGGCCCGCCGGAGCCAGGCAGGCAGGTCCTGGACCAGGGCCGCTGCCGACGGCAGCTTGCCCAGGCGGAACTTGGTCGAAATTTCCCAGGCACTGGCGGCCGATACCACGACGCGGTTCTCGGGCTTCGCCAGCAAAGCCGCGGCACTGCCGGACAAGCGAGGGTCGTCGAACAGCCACCACAGCAGGACGTGAGTGTCCAGGAGGTAGCTCACGACTCCCAGGCCTGGAGCTCCTCTTCGGGCAGGGGCTCGAAGAACTCGTCCCCCACCTCTCCCGCCAGCAGACCGGGCTTCCGCTCCGGTGGCGGGCCCAGCGCGCACAGCCGGGCGAACGGGACGCCGTTCTTGGCGATCACGATCTCCTCTCCGGCATGGGCCCGTTCGAGGAGACGCGACAGGTGGGTCTTCGCCTCGTGGACGTTGACGGTCTTCATGGGGCCAAGCTAGTCAACTACCTGGACTAAGTCAACGGCTCCGATCGGAAGCCGATCGAGGACAAGGGGGGACCCAAGTGTTGGACATCGCCGAAAGACGATCGGCGAGGTTTAGAGGACGCCGCTTGGATCGAGCCTGCTCGTCGTCCTTCTCGCCCCCGCCTGCTGCCTCCCTGCTCAGAACAGATTGGCCCTCAGATCGAGCTCGCGGTCTGGCGGACCCAGCAAGAAGCGATCGGTCGCGACGTCCTCGCCACAGGCGACGTTGTAGGTGGTCTCCGAATAGTGCTGACCCGAGTAGCTCGTGTGGCGGGCGTTGACCGTCAGGCGAACATAGTCACCGGAGGCCACCGCGAGCGCCTTCTCGATGGGGTGCCGCTTCGGCCTACCGAAGGCTGGAGTGCCTAGAAATCCGAGGATGAGGCGCCCGCCGGCTTCTCTAGAGATTCGCAGGATCTCCACACGCCCAGGGACGGACGGAAGGCTCTCCGACTTCACCAGGGTCGGCGAGAAAGTCTCCCATTCTGCGATCCGGTGGTGCTGGACGATGCATGGGCCGGCGCCCGTCAGGATGGGGAAGGCCCTGGGGAGAGCAACACGCTCCCTCGACCTGGGCGCCCCGCGAGTCCGCTTGGTCCAGAGAATCGTGACTACCTGCACGACCAACACGTTGAGCCACCTCAACTCGCCGAGCCTGCCGCCGGTCCTCTTCCGACGGAACGAAAGCTCGAGGTTCAAAAACCAGCGCCATCCGGGGGCAATGAGGAGGATCTCATGCCAAGGGGGACCCGGGTGTCGGCGACCCTTCCCAAGCCTGGTGCGCCGTCGCTAGGCCTCGCCAGCCTCCTACCCCACCGTCGATCGGTCGAAATGGGGGTTCTCGATCAACCCGAAGCGGTTGCCGAAGGGGTCTAGCACCGCAGCGACCTTGATGCCCTCGCCGACCTCGGTGACCGGCTCCAAGGGCGTCGCGCCGAGCTCGAGGAGCCGGGCGTGCGCCGCCTCGGCGTCTTCCACTCCCCACAACGGCCGCGGACCGTCAGCGCTCGGCGTGCCGTCGGGGATCAGGCCGAGCTCGAAGCCCCCGACAGCGAAGCCGACATAGAAGGGCTCGTCAAAGTAAGGCTCGATCCCAAGCACCTGCGAGTACCACAGCTTGGCGCGTTCGAGATCCGGTGTGGGGTAGATCGTCGTGCGAAGACCGAGGATCATTAGGGGTTCCTCCAGGAAATCGAGAGGCAGAGTGGCGGGGTCTGGAATCGGATTGTCGGACCTCATGGGGAGTTTAGCGCCTCAGCCCGAGGTCCGGCGCCCGGTTTGTCGCGATCGATCCCGGCGCGCTCGCGAGCACCTCGGAACATGGGGACCCAAGTGTTGGAGGCTCGGTCCGGGTACAATCACGACCGCGACACGACTCCCGCTGAAGAACCACCCGAGCCTTTCGTCGGCTGCGCGATGGAGTCTAAATGAGCCGAGCCGTGATCGATCGAGCCGGGACGCTGGCAGTGGCGCTGGGGCTGGTGCTGGGTCTTGGGGCTGCCTTCTCGGTCTTGGCGGACGGGGCGGACGCGGCGGACGCGGCGCTGGCGGCGGAGTGGATGCCCCTGGCGGGCACCGAGCCCGGTCTTGCCGGCGAAGCTGGGGCGACCGACCTCGCCCGGTTGAGCGAGTGGCTGGGCAAGCCTGCGATCCTCGGTCTCGGTGAAGACCCCCACGGAACGAGTACCCTCCACCAGCTGGCACAGCGCTACTTCGAGTACTTGGTGGAGCACGAAGGATTCGAGACCTTCGCCCTCGAGATCGACCAGGCACACGCCTCTCTCCTCGACGATTACGTCCAGGGTCGACGGCAGGACGTCGAGACGCTGGTCGCCAGTGGCTTCTGGGGGCAGAAGATCTTCTACGACGGGGCCCTCGTCGACCTGCTGCGCTGGATGCGACAGCACAACAAGAGTGCCGCTCACCCTGTCCACGTCGCGGGTTTCGACGCCAAGCAGCCACAGCTGGCGGCGGATCTGCTCCTCGCCGCGCTGAGCGACCTCGACCGGGATGCGCTCCCGACCGCTCGACGGCTCGTCGAGCGAAGCCTACGTCCGGGAGCGTTTGGCGTCTTTCCCAACGTCCAGGCTTTCACCGCCTCGGTCCGGGTTCCGCTCCCGGCCGGACATCCGACAGGACCGGCGCACCTCGAGCTGCGCATTGAGGGCCGTGGAACGAGCTATGGCACCACCGGGTTCTTGGTCCGCCCGGACGACGGCGGAGGATGGATCGTTCGGTCCCTCGAGAGCCGAGCGCTCACGGCCGAGGGGGCTACCTACGCCGTCGACCTCGACAGCCAGGAATCGACCCGGTCCCTCGAGCTCGCTCTCTTTCATCGTGGAGACGGGACGGTCTCCTTCGGACGCCCGACGCTGGTCATCGCGGAACGGGCCGTGCCGTTGCCCGATGTCTTCGAGGAGCTCGAGCCATGGCCGCTGATGATGCCGGCGTTGCAGCGCCTGGACTATCGACCCAGGCTGACCGCGGAGGGCGAGCTCGAGGTCGTGGCGGATCCGGTCCTGGCGGACAGCCTCGGAGCTGCCAAAGCTCTGGAGGAGCTGGTCGAAACCGTGCTTCGGAGCAGGATCGCGAGCGGTGCACCAGCGCCCAGGGCCGCCTGGATCCGGCAGCTCGCGCGGTTGATCACCGAGGCCGTCGAGTGGCGGACCCTCGCCGAACCCAACCGCGA
>JAGQSE010000040.1 GCA_020439725.1 Acidobacteriota bacterium | reverse complement strand
CTGCTCTACCGCCACGGCTACTTCCGCCAGACCATCGATGCCACCGGCCTGCAGCAGCACTCCTATCCGGAGAGCGACTTCAAACGCCTGCCGCTGCGTCCGGCGGCGAACCACATGGGGCGTGAGCTGCGCGTCCGGGTGCCGCTCCCCGGGCGTGAGGTCGAAGCGAAGGTCTGGGTGGCCCAGGTGGGGCGCGTCCCGGTCCTGTTGCTGGATACCGACATCCGCGAGAACGACCCCGCAGACCGCCCGATCACCGACATCCTCTATGTCCGTGGCCGCGAGATGCGTCTGGTCCAGGAGCTCATTCTCGGCATCGGTGGGGTCAAGGCGCTCCGCGCTCTCGGTCTCGCCCCCACGGTCTGGCACCTCAACGAGGGCCATTGCGCGTTGCTCCAGCTCGAGCGCCTGCGCGAGTTCATGGCGGGGGGTGTCCGGTCTTTCGCGGAAGCCCTGGCGGAGGTGCGCAAGACATCGGTGTTCACCACCCACACGCCGGTGCCGGCAGGCAACGAGCAATTCGACGCCGACCTGGCGCTGCGCTATCTCGAGCCCTGGGGCGAGGTCCTGCACAAGACCGCCGATCAGCTCCTCGACCTGGGGGTCGCCCATCCCAAGCAGGGGTACCGCAACCTCAACCTGACCGCCTTCGGCATCCGCACGACCCGCCGCACCAACGGCGTCAGCCAGCTCAACGGCGAGGTCGTCGACGAGATGTGGCGGCACCTCTTCCCCGACGCCCCTGACGGCGAGCCGGCGATCCGCGGCATCACCAACGGGGTGCACAGCTCGACCTGGGTCGGTCACGAGATCCGCGATCTGTTCCGCCGTCACCTGGGTGAGAACTGGCAGCGCTTCCTGCTCGAGCCGGAAATGTGGAAGAAGCTCTACGACGCCCCAAACCACGAGGTGTGGGAGGCGCACCAGGTGCAGAAGGAGCGGCTCGGCCGGTTTACACGGTCGCGGCTCCGCGAGCAGTTCGCGCGGCACGGCGACTCCCCGGACGAGCTCCGCGCCGTTGCCCACCTCTTCGATCCCAACGTCTTGACCATCGGTTTCGCGCGGCGCTTCGCGACCTACAAGCGCGCCAACCTGATCTTCTCGGACCTCGACCGCCTGCGCGCCCTGGTCGCTGACAGCGAACGGCCGCTACAGATCCTCTTCGCGGGCAAGGCGCACCCGGCGGACATCCCCGGGCAGCAGCTCATCCAGCGCATCTTCGAGCTCAGCCGCACCGAGAAGCTCCTCGGTCGCGTGTTCTTCCTCGAGGACTACGACATGCGGATCGGCGCGATGCTCGTCCAGGGCGTCGACGTCTGGCTCAACAACCCCCGCCGTCCCCTCGAGGCGAGCGGCACCAGCGGCCAGAAGGCGGGTCTCAACGGCGCGCTCAACTTCAGCGTCCTCGACGGCTGGTGGCCCGAAGGCTACGACGGCGACAACGGCTGGGTCATCGGGCTGCCCAACGAGTACGAGAGCGAGGAAGAGCAAGACCGCGCCGACGTCACCACCTTCTACGACCTCCTAGAACACGAGATCGCCCCCCTCTACTACGACCGCGACCACCGCGGCGTCCCCACCGGCTGGGTCGAGCGCATGAAAGACGCCCTCGTCACTATCTCCCCGGCGTTTTCGAGTGATCGGATGGTGCGGGATTATGTGGAGGAGGCGTATTTGGTGGGGGAGGGGGAGCTGAGATCGGACGAGACCTCGCAGGTCCGTTCTTTTCTCTAGTAGGAGTCTGGAACGCTACTTGTTCTTGCGGTCAAACCCCGTGGGGCGACCAATCAAACAGCCAAGGACTGCCAGTTGTCTTCTAACTTCGCTGGTTGAAGACCTCAAGCCCTTGCTGACCTGATCAGGGAGGTGTGAGCTAGCCGGATACCTTCCTGTGCTTGCCTCCGCAATCGCTGAATGGCAAGGGTGTAGGCGGGGTTGTGCTCGAGGTGCCTGGCGCCTTCTAGAGCCTGGTCCGCAACCTCGAATGCCTCTGCTCCAAAATTCTGCTCGATCAGCGTTTCTGCGAGTTCTACCGCAGCTAGCGCAGCCTCACCGACATGGTGTTGTCTCAAATCACCAAATACCCCCCGCATCAACCGGATCGAGTCCATTGGGCGAGAGCTAATCTTGTGCAGCCTTGCCTCAACCCAGGGTATCTTCGTCCTCTGGGTCTTTGATAGGTCTGCACAGAAGGGGCGAGAAGCCTCAAGAAACTCGAATGCTGCTTCGATCTCTCCAAGCTCCTGGTGGGCCAGTGCTCGCAGCTGTAGAGCTGCTGATAAATGGAGAGCTTCAGAGGCCGGTAGCCTGCCCAGCGCTATCTCGCAACTTGAAATGGCCTCGCGGAACCGACCCAAGTGTATTAGGCATAGGGCTTGGCTGATCGCCGATCTGGAGACCTCAAGTGGATCATGAGTCCTGTTGGAGATCCCCGCAGCTTGGTCGGCCATGCAAAGGGCATGTTCGAAGTCACCACTGTCGAGCAAGATGTATGCGGACGTCTGCAGTAGGCTCGCCGTGGCCCTGGATCTACTCAGGTGTCTGGCCGCCAAGATCGCAGCGGTACATGCATGCATTGCTTCCTCCAGACGGATCGTTATCTTGAGGGCCGAAGCTGCCAATCCTAGAACTTCGGGTAGCTCTCGACGAGATGCCTTGCTTACCGCAAGGTCTATCCAGCCGAGCGCCTCTTCTGACCTGTAATAGACTAGGGCAGCTAGCTCTACAAGGAAGTCCCTGCCAAGACCGGGCTGGTCCTGACTAGATCGTAGTCGTTCTTTGGCAGACGTTACGAAAGAGGGTGCCTGGCTGAGTGGTAGCTCCAGGCCAGCCGGCAACCCATCCCCCCGATCCAGATTCCGCTGCATAAACCCCACCGCATCGATCTCGAGGAAGTCGAGGATCTCGAGCAGCTGACGGGTGGTGATGTCACCGCTGCGCAGGCGGTTGTGCCACCAGGAGGGGGCCCAGCCCAGGGCGCGCTCCATGGCGCGGATGGTGCCGTGGGGGCGACGGCGTAGCTCCTGGTCGAGGGCGTCGAACAGCACCGCGCGCTTCGGGTCTCGTCTCTCTCCCACCTCTCGAAGTCCTTTCTCCGCGGGTCGTTGTTGTCAATACAACAACTTTACACAACATCCGCGTCATGTGTCCGATCTGCGGCTAGCCTGGCCTCCAGGCGGCCCCGGGGAAAAGCCCGGGTAGCCGCCGGAAAGGAGACCCGCGGTGATTCGCACAGTCCTGGAGATCGATCGGAACGAGCTTCGTGAGGCGCTTCGCAGAGCAGGGGAGAGGGCGTTGCGGCAGATGCAGGCCGAGCTTCTCGATCCCGACGGCCCGGGATCGCGGGTTCCCGCGGGCCGCGTCGAGGCAGCCGTGCCTCCGGTAGTCCCAGCGCCGGCGGCGGACATGGACCCGTCGGAGATGGACACCGCCGAGTTCTGGATCGACCTCGACCTCTCCGAGCTCGATCCGGAGAGCGCCTCTGATTTCCGAAGGGGGTGAGCCTGTGGTGGGACCAACTCCGTGGGTCTGCAGTGATCGCCAATCTCCTGCGGTTTCACCCTGGGGCGAGTGTGGTGGCGGACCAGCTCCTTCGATGGCGCCCAGCTGGCGTTCCACGGCTTCGCGGGCACCAAAGCTTCAGACCGCCCTGATCTGTGGCAGGTGGTAGGCTTCGGCCGAACCCGGATGGGGTCTGCGGAACTCGGTGCGGTTCGCGGTTGCCAGCCAGGTCTCGAGGGCAGCCAAACCCTCACGAGTGCGGTCCGCTGCTGCCGCTGCGCAGCTCACATTCGGTAGGCGTACTGATGCAAGAAGACGAGCTGCTCGAGCACTTGAGGAGCCTGGAGATGGAGCTTCATCGGTTCGAGACGCGTGCCGACCCGAAAAGGCTTGCGCAGCTTCTACCCCCAGACTTTGTCGAGTTCTCTCGCTCGGGTCGTCGATACTCCCTATGCGACGTTCTTGCGGAGTTCTCTGCTCCAGGCGCAGTGCTGGAGCGTATTCACTCCGAGCGATTTGAACTGGCTGAAGTGGGCGACGGCGTAGCGCTGCTTACCTATCTGTCGGCACATGAGGACGCCGCCGGTGCGCACTATCGGTGGAGTTTGCGGTCCTCCATGTGGCTGAAGGTGGGGTCGGGTTGGCAAATGCGTTTCCATCAGGGCACACCTGAAGACGGCGGCGAGATCGCATGACCGCGCCTTGGGCTTCTTAGAACCATGTCCACATCCTCTCCTCCAACGTCCGGACGGCATCAAGGGTCGATTCTTCGGCATCGTGATGGAACGGCTGGACTTTCCCTTGACGCGTCCTGCATGCTGCCGTGGAAAAGGACGCTGGGCGCTAGTTGCTTCGAAAGAATAGGGGGCACATCATGACAACCGCTCAATTGAGGTTCGCACGACTCAAGTCAGGTCCGTTGGGTCGGGTCATCGACACGGTTCTCGGACTGACGCTCATCTGGTGGGGGATCGGTTTCTCTTCTTGGGTCCAAGGCCTCGCGGTCGTCATCGGCGTCTTCGCTCTGCTCGCCGGCGTGTTGAATGTCTGTTGGGCGGCGCCCATTGTCGGCATCCCGTTTCGGGGCAAGGACGTACCTAAGGCGTAGCTGTCTTCTTGTTCCGCCCTGATTGGACCCTTTGGGTAGCGACGTCTGCCGCCATCGGCGCGAAGCGAGTCGGGCGTCGTGCCCGGTCGTCGCGGCCCAAGAGGGCGATCGGACACGATGCCGGAAGTAGCAGGGCAGGGCGTGGAGCTCGAGCGGGGAGGTTTCTCCCCAGAACCTTGCGCAAACCTCGGTAGGTTGGAGCCGTCCTACCTACTGCCTTCGCCACCAACCCCCCGAAACACCCGGCTCGAGATCGAGACGGAGTTCTTATCGGGGTCCTTGGCGTTGGCGAAGGTGTAGCCGTCGGCCTGGTGGGTGGCGCCGAAGTGGAGGCCGAGGGCGGCGGACTTCTCTTTGAAGGCTTCGATGTCCTCGACGTCGAAGACGAGCTTGACGCCCACCTGTCCCAGCTTGACGGTTCGCGCCGCCTGGTGGATCACGAGCCTGGCACCTCCGCTCGGTGAAGCGAGGGTGATCAAGCCCTCGACCACGTCGGTGTCGGGTTCGAAGCCGAAGTACCGCTGATAGAAGGCGGCGGTTCGCTCGGGGTTTCGCGCGTAGATCAAGATGGTGCCGAGGCGTGGGGTGGTCACGGGGTGTCTCCTGAGCAGAAAGTCGGTAAGCGAGCTCTCAGAACGCCATACCCACCGAGAAATGCAGCACGAAGGCGTCCTCGCCCGGCTGGCGATCGGTTTTCCAGGCGCCGTCGAGGCGCAGCGGGCCGACGGGGAGGAGATAGCGAAGGCCGACGCCGTAGCCGGTGCGCAGGTCGCTGAAGGGCTTGTAGTCGGAGGCATCGAGGCCGACGTTGCCGGAATCGACGAAGATGGCACCCTGGAGACCGTCGAAGAGGTGCTGGCGGAGCTCGACGGAGAGGGTCGAGAACGACTCGCCGCCGATCGGCTGACGGCTGTCGTCGAGGGGACCGAGCTCGTCCTGGTGGAAGGCGCGGACGCTGTTCTCGCCGCCGTTGAAGAAGCGCTCCTGGAGGGGGATCGAGTCGTCGCCGCGGATCGGCGCGATGAGGCCGGTGCGCCAGGCGGCGCCGACGACGAGGCCGCGGCGGAGCTGATGGAAGATCTCGAGGGTCACGCGGCCGCGGACGAATTCGAGCTGCGAGCCGATGGGTGCGGCGGCGTATTCGACGGAGGCCTCGGCGACGCCGCCGGCAGTGGGTACGAAGAGGTTGTCGCGGT
>JAGQSE010000726.1:4706-6057 GCA_020439725.1 Acidobacteriota bacterium | reverse complement strand
GGTGCTCCTCCCCGAGCTGCCCGCCGGCGACGCGGTGCGCGGCGTCGAGCTCCTGGTGCCCGGCGGTGGGCGCGTCGACTGGTCGGTGCAGGGAGATTTCCTGGCCTACGACCGGGCCGGTAGCGACGGTCTTTACGACATCTACAAATCCTCCGCCGACGGTGCCGGCCGCGTTTGCCTGACCTGCCCGTTGCTCGAGTTCCAAAACGCCAACGCCACCAACCCCTCCTGGCACCCGTCGGGGCGCCTCTTGGTCTTCCAGGTCCAGCAGCGGGCGCGGCAGATCGAACAGACGCTCCTCGAGCGCTCGACCCCCGAGCGCGGCCTGCACACCGAGCTGTGGACCATCACCGCCGATGGCCGCTCGTTCTTCCAGCTGACCCGGCCCGAGCAGAGCGGCCCGTCGCTTCTCGACCCGTGTTTCTCCCACGAGGGGAAGCTCCTCGCCTGGAGCGAGCGCGCCACCGATCGTGGTGGACTGTGGGGTGAGTGGATCCTCCGGGTCGGGCGCTTCGACGAGAGGGCCGGCGTGCCGCGGCTGAGCCATGTGCGCACCTATCGACCGGGGGGTGGTCGCTCCTTCGTCGAGATCGACGGCTTCACCGCCGACGACCGCGGCCTGATCCTGTCGGGCAACCTCGAGCCGGGCCAGCCCGAGAGCGGCATGGATCTCTACCGCTTCGATCTCGAGACCGAGCAGCTGACCCGGCTGACGAGGACCCTGGGTGACTTCGACGACGCCGGCCACGTCTCCCCGGCCGGTGACCGGTTGGCGTGGGCGAGCGGCCGCGACGTGCCGCCGCTCCTCCGCGGCCCTGGCCGGGACGCCGGACGGCCCTTCCCCACCGACCTGTGGCTCATGAACCTCGACGGCAGCGGTGCTCAGCGCCTGACGATCTTCAACCCCGATGCGGGTCGTGACCCGTCCTTCGCCGCCGCCGTCACCGATCTCGCCTGGAACCCCGACGGCGACCGCATCGCGGCCACCGTGGTGCGGGACTTCGGGGCGCCGCGCGAGGACATCTTCCTGGTCGAGCTCGATCCGAACTTCGGCCGGCGACCGCACTGAGCCTCCGGGGCGAGGCCGCTTTCAGGGCTCGTCGACCCAGTCGAGGTCGAAGCGGCCGAGGCCACGCAGCAGGGGGACGGTGATGTCGAGCACGGCGCCTTCCTCGCCGCCGGCGGACTTGGCCATGGCGAGGTGGGTGGCGTCGACCCGAGGGGCGTGGAGCGCCGAGTCGAGGGCGACCCAATCACCGGCCCAGGCCTCGACCCAAGCGTGGGGCACCATCCGGCCGCCCTGGTCCGTGGCCCCGGCGTAGACCAGACCGACCACCACCCGCGACGGAAT
>JAGQSE010000726.1:0-4613 GCA_020439725.1 Acidobacteriota bacterium | reverse complement strand
TTCTTCGCCACCCAACCCTCCAGGCGTCGCGCCCGGTCGAGGGTGGTGCCGCCGCTCCCCGCGACCCGCTTGGCGATGGCGCGGATCTGCGGATCGTCGCTCTCGATGAGCCCCGAGGCACCGAGGTAGCGGGTAGCACCGCCGGGAGGCGCGGTGCGGGTCTTCGGCTCCACCGGATCGGCGGGCACCTCGACCACCAGCACGGGAACGCCACCGCGCCGCTCGACGTGCTGGCGACGGTCACCGGGGAAAAGGTCCTCGAGACCCGGCGCCCCCTCACCGCGAGGACCCAGGCGATAGACGCCGCGGAGCAGCTCGCGCGGCCGGGAGAGCCTCCGGTCGAGTCCCACCGAGATCTTTTCGAAGGCCGCGAGACTCGATTCGAGGGGCGCCAGCGCCGCAGCGCGGGTCGAACGACGGAGCGTCACCGGACCGATCTGCTGCTCCACCAGGTCGCCCGCGGCATCGTAGACCTCGCGGGTGCTGATGCCCAGGTCACCGAGGGTCTGCTCGATGACCGCGCCGCCGTCGTCGTGCCGCTCGAGCAGCCGGACATCGACGTCGAGGATGCGGTAGCCGGCTTCGACGCTGAAGGTCTGGTAGCGCGCGACCCGTTGCTCGCCGGCGAGCACCCGTTGCACGGCGTCGTCGGCGCTCCTGGGGCCGAGAATCGCCTCGTTCCAGTCGAGGACGGCACGACGCTCACCGGCGGCACCGGTCTGGTGCAGCCGCGCCTGCCGGCCCTCGATGTCCACCACCGTGACGGTCTCGCCGGCCCCCTGGTCGATCCGGCTCTCGAGATGGAGCGTTCCCCCGCCGGGCTGTTCGAGCCACTCGGTGCTCGAGCGGACGATGATGGTTTCCTCGAGCCCACCGTTGAGCCGCGCCACCTCCTGCCGGAGCTCCTCGCGGGTCGAGACGACCGGCTTGCCCTGGTACTCGGCGGGCGCGACCCGGGTGTGTAGATAGCCGGCCCGCTGACCGAGCAGCTCGAGCTCGAACCAGTGCTCCTCCACCGACGGATCCTGGGGGTGGGAGGCCGCCTCGGCCGATGCCACCGGCGGGGCCACGGGCACGGTCGCCGCGGGGGCTTCGACCGTCGGGGCGCGGGGCGCGGCCTCGCAGCCGGTGGCAGTGACGAGCGCCACGAGACCGGCCAGGGCGAGGGTGTAAAGGCTAGGGCGGGAGAACGAAGGGCGGAAGGCTCCTGGGGAAACGGGCTCGACGCTCATGGTCACCTGCTGCTGGCGGGTCTTGCGCGGAGAGGTTTCGAACCGGGAAGGCTGGGACCGCTCGCCCGACTCAGATGGAAAGGATGTCGGGGCCGTAACCGGGTCCCGAGGCAGCCTACCAGATGGATCGGCCGGGAACCTTCGGCCGGATCGAGCGTTAGTGTGGAGAGACCGGACGGGAGATCGCCCCGGCCGGCCGCCACCAACGACTCGAGGACGCCGAGCCACCGTGGAACCAACGCTCACCCGCTGCCCCGCCGCCGAAGGCACCGCGCTGGCGAACCTCGGCACCGAGGTCGAGCTCGACGGCGAGCTCATGGCCCGCACCGCGGCCGGTGACCGGCGAGCCTTCAGCTCGCTGGTGGACCGGCACAAGGACGCACTGGTGACCTACCTCACACGCCTGTGCGCCAACCGGCAACGCGCCGAAGACCTCGCCCAGGACAGCTTCATCCGCCTCTTCCAGGCGGCCGGGAGCTACCGGGACCGCGGTTCCTTCCGCGGCTACCTCTACCGCATCGGCACCAACCTGCTGCGCTCCGAGCAGCGCCGCGAGCAGCGCTGGCGCTTCCTCGAACCAGCGCTGCGACCGATGTTGCGGCTGGCGGCGGAAGACCGGACCACGGAGCCCCAGCGCAAGGTCTTCGCCGACGAGGCGCAGCAGCAGGTTGCCGGCGCCCTCGCCGAGCTGCCCATCGAGTACCGGGCACCGCTGGTCCTCTTCGAGATCGAGGGCTGGTCCTACCAGCGCATCGCCGAAGCCCTCGATTGCCGCGAAGGCACCATCAAGTCGCGGATCCACCGGGGCCGCCAGCGGTTGCGCCGCAGCCTCGAGGGCTACTTCAAGGGAGAGACGTCGTGACCGACGAAGAGCTGCGCCAGGCCTTGCGGCAGCTGCCGCGGGAACGCGCCGGAGACCACTTCACCACCCGGCTGCTCGAGCGGCTGCCGGCCGCCGACACCCGGCGGTCCCTACGCCGCGGCTCGTTCCGGGGCTGGGCACCACTGGCGGCGGGAGCCCTGGCGCTGGCCATGGCGTTCGCTCTCGGGCTCCACCGGGACCCCCCGGTCCTTCCCGCGGGAGTTCCGGCCGCGCGGAGCCCCGAGGCGGCCTTGGCCGAACCGACGACCGTGGCGCCCGAAATCGACCGAGCGCTCGATCCCCCACCGGCGACTTTCGAGGCCCCCGACACCCGGAAGCCCATCGTGATGGCGAATCGGGTTCCGACGCGTGGCGTCGAGGCCGGCGGCCGTTCCGCGCGCATCGAGTCGCTCCTCGCCGAGCAGCTGCGGTTGCGCGACGAGCTCAGCGAGCTGCGCCGCATCGTTGATCGAGACGAGCCGATGCTGCTGCTCGAGGGCGACAACGGCCTCGGGTTGCTGGTTCCCGTCGGCGACACCGTCGAGCGCGCCCGCGGCAACCGCCGCGGAGCACCTCCGGTGCGGGTCGTCCCCGCCCGTCTGACCACTTTCTGAGCTCGCGAGCTTTGAACACCGCCGCTGGCGGGACGCCGCCGGCGGCCACCCAACGATTGACCCGAAGGAGACCTTGACCATGAAGAACCCGTTCCGTCGCCGCTGGCTCGTCGCCGCGGCCTTCGCCCTACCCGTCCTCGTCGGTGTCGGACCCCGTGCCTGGGCTGGCGCCCCCGACAGCGGCCCTCCCGCCGATCCTGACGGCGGCCAACACCAGATCATGGCCTACACCATCGAGCTCGGTGGAGCCTTCCTCGGCGTCCAGCCCACCGACCTGACCCCCGAGCTGCGCCGCCACTTCGGTGTTTCCGCGGACGCCGGGGTGCTGGTCGGCAAGGTCGTGGACGACAGCCCCGCCGCCGCCGCCGGCATCGCGGTCGGGGACATCGTCACCGCCGTCGACGGCCAACCCATCGAGCGCTCCTTCGACCTGCGGCGCGCGGTCGGCAAACGCGAGGCCGGCGAGACGGTCCCTGTGACCCTGTGGCGCAACGGCCGGCAGCTCGAGGTGAGCGTCACCTTGACCGAGCGCGAGGCGAGCGTCGCGCCCCCCGACATCCACTGGGAGCAGCTGCCGCACATGCGCCTCGGCGAGGTCGTCGATCCTCAGGTCTTCGACCTCCGCCTCGATCCCTACTCGTTCCACTTCGAGGGCATCGACCAGGAGCAATTCGAGAAGCTCGGCGAGGAGCTGCGACAGATGTTCGACAGCGACGAGTGGCACGACACGGTGCACCGCTTCGAGACTCAGCGGGGCGACGTCGACGCGCGCATCGAGGATCTCGAGCAGCGTCTCCACGAGCTCGAAACCGAGCTCCAGGCCCTCGAAGACCAGCCGAACGACTCGGGGAACTGAGTCTCAGGTCTGAGCCTCCGGGCTTCTATCGCTCAGAGCCCTCACCCCCGACCCCTCTCTCCGGCTCCGGCCTCCCCCTCGCCCGCTCCGCGGGAGTGGGGGATCGAGGGGGTGAGGGCCTTCTTCTCCCCAGCCGCTTTCTCCCGCGACCGCGCAACGGCATCCAACGGGGCGAGGGCCTCCTTCCCCGCGTGGACTTGCCCTCGGCGCCTGTGGTAGGAACCAAGGCTCACTTCTTCGAGTGACCGGCGCGGGCAACCGCAGCCTCGTGGTGGGACCCGAGGGCCGGCGCAGGGGGGACGGGCCGCTGAGAGAGTTCGAGGGTACCGAGCGCTTCCGGGTCCAGCGCAAGCTGGGATCCGGCACCACCGGCGCGGTCTACGAGGTCTACGATCGCCAGCGGCAAAGCATCGTCGCCCTCAAGGTGCTGCGCCAGGTGGATCCGGCGGCCCTCTACCGCTTCAAGCAGGAGTTCCGCGCCCTCGCCGACGTCTCGCACCGCAACCTGGTCCAGCTCTACGAGCTTCTGTCGGACGGCGAGCACTGGTTCTTCACGATGGAGCTGGTGCGCGGGCGCACCTGGACCGAGTACCTGCGCGGTACCGATCCCACCGGTGAATCGCCCTCCGACGACCGCACTCCGACGCTGATCCGCCTCGAGGACAGCGGCGAGATCACCCCCGAGTCGACGCTCAGTCCCGAGGAAGAGCTGGCCCAGGAAGTCGGCGAGAGCGGCCTGCCGTGCCCGCCGGAGCAGCTGCGCGACGCTCTCCGCCAGCTGGCCCACGGACTCGACGCACTCCATGGCGCCGGCAAGCTCCACCGCGACCTCAAACCCTCGAACGTCCTGGTGCGCCGCGACGGCCGGCTGGTGCTCCTCGACCTGGGGCTGGTGCGCGACCTGGTGAGCCAGCGGATCTACGAGAGCCTCAACGACGACATCGTCGGCACACCGGCGTTCATGTCCCCGGAGCAGGCCGCCGGCCTGCGGGTCGACGAGGCCAGCGACTGGTACAGCGTCGGAGTGATGCTCTACGAGATCCTCACCG
>JAGQSE010000725.1 GCA_020439725.1 Acidobacteriota bacterium | reverse complement strand
CGGTGAGCCACAGGTGATCGACGCCGGCGGCGGCCACCAGATCCGCCAGGTCTTCGAGGGCCAGGGGTCCCGGCGGCGGGATCACCAGCCGCCCGCCGTTCAAAAGCGGCGCCCAGATCTCGAGGGTCGAGGCGTCGAAGGAGGCCGGCGCGAAGCCCAGAAAGGCGTTCCCCGGACGGAAGCTCGAAAAGCGGTTGCCGCGCACCAGGCGGACCACGGCGCGGTGTGGCACCGCGACGCCCTTGGGCACGCCGGTGGAGCCCGAGGTGTACATGACATAGGCCAGGCGTTCGGGCGAGACGTCGCCCGCCGGCGGGGTCGCCGGTTGTCGCTCGAGGGTCTCGCGGTCGGCGTCGAGGTCGAGCACCGTCGAATCCTCGGCGGCGCCCGCCGGCAGCAGACCGCCGCGGGTGACCACCACCGGCGCCGCGGCGTCGGCGAGCATGAAGGCCAGCCGCGCCTCGCCATAGGCCGGGTCGAGGGGGACGAAGAAGCCGCCGGCCTTGAGCACCGCCAGCTCGGCGACGATGAGCTCCGCCGACCGTTCGAGGCACAGCCCCACCGGCGTCTCGGCGCCGACGCCGAGACCGAGCAGCCGGTGCGCCAGGCGGTTGGCGGCGGCTTCGAGCTCGCCATAGGTCAGCCGCTCGTGACCCAGGTCGAGGGCGGTGCTCTCCGGGTGGTGCGCCACCCGCTCCTCGAACAGCCGGTGGATGGCCTCCGCCGGGTAGGGCGCCGCGGTGTCGGTCCAGCACACCAGGAGCTCGTGCCTCCCCTCCGGTGACAGCAGCGGCAGCTGGCTGATCACCAGGTCCGGGTTCTCCGCCACCGCTTCGAGCACCCGGCGGTAGGCCTTGGCCCAGCGCTCGATGGTGCTCTCGTCGAAGAGGTCGGTGTTGTACTCCCAGTACATGACGACGCTCTCGGCGCTCGGGTCGCCGGGACCGTCGAGACCGACGTGCTGCTCGGCGTGGGGCAGCACGATGACGCCCAGGTCGAGCTTGGCGGAGCGGTTGTGGGCGCCCTCGAGGCGGCCTTCGAGATCGGCGAAGCGGATGTAGGGCACCTGCGAGTCGTGGAACGAGAACATCGTCTGGAAGATCGGGTTCCGCGACAGGTCGCGTTGCGGGTGGAGCTCGCCGACCAGACGGTCGAAGGGCATGTCCTGGTGGCTGTGGGCCTCGAGGGTGGTGCGGCGCACGCGGTGCATCAGCTCGCGGAAGGTCGGGTCGCCGCCGACCTCGCCGCGCAGGATGATCGTGTTGACGATCATGCCGATGACGTCCTCGCTCTCCTTGAGCCGCCGGTTGGCGACGCCCGAGCCCACCAGCACGTCCTTCTGGTGCGTCAGCCGGTGGAGCAGCGCGAAATAGGCGGCGAGCATCGTCATGTAAAGGCTGACGCTCTCCTTGCGGTCGAGCTCGCGGAGCTTTTGGTAGAAGGCGTAGGGGAGCTCCTCGACGTGGAGCGCGCCGCGGTGCTGGTTGACCTTGGGCCGCGGGTGGTCGAGGGGGAGCTCGAGGACCAGCGGCGCCCCGGCGAGCTTGTGGCGCCAATAGCCGGCGATGGCCTCATAGGTCTCACCCTGGAGCCAGCCCTGCTGCCAGGCGGCGAAGTCGGCGAACTGCCACTCGGGCTCGGGCAGCGGCGACGGCTCGCCGGCGACGAAGGCCGCGTACAGCGCCTGCATCTCGCGCAGGAAGACCGCCACCGACCAGCCGTCGTGGACCAGGTGCTGCTCGATCTGCACCAGCTCGTGGTCGTCGGGGCTGTGGCGGATCAACCGCCAGCGGATCAGCGGCAGCTGCTCGACGTCGAAGGGGATGCGGCCGCCGGCGGCGGCCAGGCGTTCGGCCTCGGGGGAGCGGGCCTCGGCGGGCAGCCGCGACAGGTCGATGGCCGGCAGCTCGGCGGGCATCGGCGGGTGGATCACCTGCACCGGCTTGTCCCCCAGCGCCGGGAAGGTGGTGCGGAAGATCTCGTGGCGGCGCAGGATCTCGGTGAGCACGCGGTGGAGCACCGGCGCCTGGAGCGGGCCGAGGAGCCGCACCGCGAAGACGAAGTTGTAGGCCAGGTTGCCGGGGAGCAGGCGGTTCAGGAACCACACGCGCTCCTGCGGGAAGGACAGCGGGATCGGCTTGCTGCGGTCCGCGTGCACCATCGGCGGCAGCGTCGAGGCGCCGGGCTCGGCGGCCTCGACCACCCGGCCCAGCTGCTCCAGGGTCGGGCTGTTGAACAGGTCGAGGAGCGGGATCTCGACGCCAAAGGCCTGGCGCAGCCGCGCCGCCAGCTTGGTGACCAGTAGCGAGTGACCGCCGAGGTCGAAGAAGGAGTCGCGGCGGCCGACCTCGTCGACCCCCAGGAGGTCGCTCCAGATCTCCGCCAGCGTCGTCTCGACGGC
>JAGQSE010000724.1 GCA_020439725.1 Acidobacteriota bacterium | reverse complement strand
TCCCGCCGGGAGGTCCGCGGCGAGGGCTGGTATGGAGCCGCGCGGGGTCCCGACGACCTGGCGGTGGTCCACCTGGCCATCTACGGGGTCGGCAACGGCCAGGACCACACCCTGTTCAAGCTCCGCCACCCGCTCTTCTCCGGTGCTCAGGGGGAGGAATGCCTGACACGCGCCATCGAATGGGCGATGCGGGCGGCCGCCGACGTGCGACCGGGTAGCCAGAAGCTGGTGCTCTTCCTCGGGGAGGAGGAGCGGGAAGCCCTGCACTGTGCCAAGGAGGCCGGGTTCCTCCTCGAGGGGGTCGTCAACGATTACTACCGCCTGGGGGAGCGCTGCTTCGTCCTGGGTCATACCCAAGCCGGAGCCCCATGAGCCTGCAGGTGCTCCAAGAAATCCCCGCCCGACCCGCTGCCGGTACCGCGAAGGGCGCCGCTGCCGGCTCCGCCGCCGGTGCCCGTGCCGCCGAGCCGTTGTGCCACGTCAACCCGGACTGGCTCAACATCGAGTCGGTGGTCGAGAACGACCTGTGCACCCAGTGCGGCGCCTGCGCCGCCATGTGTCCCCACAAGACCATCGAGCTCGTGCGCGACGAGCACTACCGCTACTTCCCCCAGGTGCGCGACGAGTCGCTGTGCGTCGAGCGCTGCAAGAGCCTCTGCGTCCAGGTCTGCGCCGGCGTCCAGGAAGACCCGTCGCTGTGGGAGCAGAACCCGATCGTCGCCGAGACTTATGACGAGTACTGCGGCAGCGCCATCACCGACACCTGGATCGGCTACTCCACCGATCCGCAGATCCGGGCCCGGGGCACCTCCGGCGGCTTGATCACCGGGCTCCTGGTCTACCTGCTCGAGAGCGGCCAGATCGACGGCGTGCTGCTCGTCGGGGCCAACAAGCAGGATCCGATGCACCACGACATCTCGATCGCCCGCACCCGCGAGGAGATCGAGGACTCCTGGGGCTCGAAGTACTACCCGATGCCGATGGGCGCCCGGTTTCGCGAGCTCGTCTCGGCGACCGAGCGCTTCGCCGTCGTGCTCCTGGGGTGCCACATGCGGTCCCTGCGGCTGATGGAGCGCAAGCTCCCGCGGCTCGAGATGTCCATCGTGCTGCGCATCGGCCTGATCTGCGGCTATTGCGCCGGGTTCAAGGCCATCGCGGACCAGGCCCGAGACTGGGAGATCGAGCTCGAGAAGAACAAGCGCATCGACTACCGCGAGGGCAAGTGGCCCGGCAACGTGCGCATCCAGACCGAGGACCAGGATCGGCGGACCCTGATCTACAACTTCCTCACCCGCATCCCGTTCACCACCAACTACCGCTGCACGATCTGCTCGGACCTGATGAACGAGACCGCGGACGTGGTGGTCGGCGACGCCTGGCTCAAGGAGCTCACCGACCGCAAGGACGAGGGATGGTCGGTGATCGCCGTGCGCAATCCCGCGGTGACGCCGCTGATCGAGTCCGCGATCCGCGACGGCGCGCTGTACCTCGAACGGGCGGACACCGAGACCTTCGTGCGCAGCCAAGAAAAGCCCATGCGCTACAAGAAGCACGCCCTGGTGACCCGACTCAAGTTCGCCCGGCGAGTCATGGGGCGAACGCTGCCCAACATCGACCTCAGCCGCTTCCCCGACGGCTTCCCGACGAATTTCTGGAACCGGCTGGGGAACCGGCTGTTCATGCTCACCCAGTGGACCTTCGCCCTCAACGACCCGCTCCGCCGCGCGATGTACCGCTTCGTGCCTCGGAAGGGAGTGCAGTGGTGGGTGCGTTCGATCTTCCTGATGATCGCCCACGACGGCAAAGGGTCGTTCCTTTCCAAATGGCTGCTCAAGAAGGAGCCCATGCTCAACTGCGACGCTTGAGAGCTGCTACCGGGAGGTCTTCAACGTGGTCATGATCTACAGCATCGGTTCGTCAGCTCCCAGCCAGAGCTCGATGCCCTCCGTGGCAGAGATGGTGCCGGAGGAGGTGCAGGCGCTCCGCATCTGCCTGCTGCGCCCCCCCTCGCCCGAGCTTCTCAACGACCGCATCGACCCCCCCATCGGCCTGCTCCAGATCGGCACGGTGCTCAAGCAAGAGGGTCACGAGGTGACGATCCTCGACTTTGCCGGGGGGCACGAGCTGCGCATCCCCGACGCCGACCTCTACGGCATCACCCTCTTCACCATCTCCTACGCCGAGTCCCTGGTGCTCCGGGATCAGATCCGCGAGGTCTCGTCGGCGCCGATCATGGTCGGGGGGCCCCACGCCCAGGCTCTCCCGAGGGAGACCGCCCAGGACTTCGACTACGTGGTCGTCGGCGAGGCGGAAGCCGACATCGCGGGCTTGGTCCACGGCATGGCCCGCCGCGAGCTCCGGCCGCGGGTCATCCACACCACGCCGCCGGCGGACCTGGGCGCGCTGCCGCTCAACGACTACTCGCTGGTCGAGACCGACTCCTACAGCCGGGTGGTGGACGGACGACTCGCCTTCTCGATCCTCTCGGGGCGCGGCTGTCCCTTCCGGTGCAAGTACTGCTTCACCGCGGCCTTGGCGGAGAAGGTCCGTCTGCGCCCCGTCGATCACGTGATGGCCGAGCTCTACGGTCTCGACGAGCGCTACTCCGTCGATGCGTTGCGCTTCATCGACGACAACTTCTTGATGAACCTGCGCTTCTTCCGCGAGCTCGCGCCCCGGCTGAAGGAGTTCGGACGGCCCTACCGCGTCTATTGCCGCGCCGTCGACCTGACCGAAGAGCGGTGCCGGCTGCTCGCCGAGTCGGGATGCCGCATGGTGGCGTGCGGCGTCGAATCGGGCAGCCAGAAGATGCAGGAGCTGATGGACACCCGCAAGGACGTCCAGAAGATGGCCGAGGGCATCCGCATCGCCCGGCGCTATGGCATGGAGGTGCGGGTGGGCCTGATCGTCGGCTACCCCGGCGAGACCTGGGAAACCGTCGAAGAGTCGGTCAACGAGCTCGTCCGGATGCCGTTCACGAGCTACAACCTGTTCAATTTCGTCCCGCTTCCGGGAACCGACCCCTACCACCACCCGGAGCGTTTCGGCATCACCTGGTTGTCCAAGGACTGGAAGGACTACTACATCCTCTATGGCGAGAACCAGGCGAGCTACGCCTTCGAACACGAAACCCTCGACCGAGCCACCTTGGCCGAGATGCGCGCCTACATGATCGATCGGCTGAACCGCCGCTTCATGCCCGCGCTCAACGACGTGGACTTCAAATGAGTCGGTAGCTCCGCCGCAGCATCCTGCTGTGACCCGGAGCCCGGGCGTCGCCTCAGCCATCGGCGACGCTGCACCGGCTCCGCTACCGACCATCGCAGACCTGAGAGGGCCGTCGAGCCGATGAGCAGCCGCATTCCCGTTTCCGAGACCGTCGTCGAATCCCCCGCATCCGAGCCCGGGGAGGGTGGGAGCTTTCCCCCACACCTGGTGCCGCTGCCGGGGGAGCGCTGGGGGTTGTGGCAGTGGTTCTGTCTGCGCGGCGCCGGCTTTCCCGCGGAGCAGGTGCTGCGCCTCGCGGCACCCGCAGCGGCCGCCGCCGCCGAGCGCGTGCTCGACGCCGAAGAGGCGCTCGAGGCTCGACGCCAGGAGGCCATCGACCAGCTCCGCGACGGTCTCGACGACGCCGGCCAGGACGAGCGTTTCGCGCGGCTGCGCGCCATCGGCCGGCTGAACAAGGGACGGCTGCCCCGAGCCCGCGACGCGCGAGGTCCGGCGGTGGACGCCTTCGCCCAGGCCCTCGAGGACCGAGAGGTCGCGGCCCAGATGTTCGAACAGGCCTTCGCCTCGGGGCTCGAGACCCTCGGTCACGAGCTTCGTGAAATTGCCGCGGACGACCGCTTCAGGCAGGCGGTCGCCTGGCAGAACCGTCACGCGCTCGAGACCGGGGCCGATTCGCTGCTCCGGCAACCCGCGGGCGGGGCGCGCAACTCGCAGGAGCGGCAGCACGAGCAGATGGTGACGTCGTACCTGCACCGCTATTGCACCAAGAACGACTCCATCGGCTGGTTCGGGCCCGTCGGCTGGGGTCGTTTCTCGACCCGCGGGGAGCCCATCGTCGCGCGCCCGGGGGAGACCTTGACCGAAGCGCACATCGTCCGCTTCGAAAACTGGTGCGTCGACGAGGTCGCCGCCGCGCTTCTCGGGGACGAGGCGCTCCGGCCCTGGTGGAAGCCCCGGGTGATGCCGTTCTTCGTCCTCCGGGGCAACGTCTACATCCCGGTGCAGGGCGCACCGCGAGAGCTCGACCGGCGAGAGCTGGCCGTGTTCAAGGCCTGCGACGGGCGGCGGACCGCCCTGCGTCTCGCCGAGGACCTGGCGCAGCGGCCGGAGCTCGGCTTCGAGGACCGGGAGGCGGTCTTGGCGCTGTTGGGAACCATGGCGGGCGCCGGGATGATCCTGTGGCAGCCCGAGCTGCCGATGGTGCGACGCCCCGAGCGGGTGCTGCGCCAGATGGTCGAGTCGATCGACGATCCCGCTCTCCGCGAGCCGCGGCTCGCCCGCGTCGAGGAGCTCGAGAACCATCGCGACACCATCGCCGCCGCCACCACCGCCGCCGATCTGCAGGACGCGCTCGAGCATCTCGAAGAGTGGTTCTCGGACCTCACCGGCGCCGCCGCGACCCGTCTCGCCGGCAAGCCCTACGCCGGTCGCACCCTGATCCACGAAGACTGCCGCCGCAACATCCAGCTCGACCTGGGACCGGAACTGCTCGAGACGTTGGGCCCTCCGCTGAGCCTGGTGCTCAGAACCGCGCGGTGGTTCACCTACGAGCTGTCGCGGCGTTGGTCCGAAGAGCTGACGGCCGCCTACCGCGAGGCGGTCGCCGAGAGCGGCGACGAGGCGGTGCCCCTGTTCCGCTACTTCCAGCGGATCCGGCCGCTGTTGCTCAAGGCCGACGTGGACCTGGTCAAGGTCGTGGCCGACGAGCTGCGCGAGCGGTGGACGAAGCTCCTGGACCTGGAAGGCGACGTCCGACGGGTCGACCGGGACAGCGCCGAGCTGGACCAGCGAGCGAAGGAGCTGTTTCCGGCTCCCGGGCCGGGGTGGCGCCACGCGCGGGAGCAGTGCCCGGACATCCTCATCTCCGCAAGCAGCGAGGAGGCGATCCGCCGGGGGGACTACCACTTCGTGCTCGGCGAGGTCCACCTCGCCACCAACACCATCCGCACCCGGCTCTTCGCCGAGTCCCACCCCGACCCGGCAGTCCTGCTCGACGCCTTCACGCGGGACATCCCCGAACCGACGGTCCTGCCCTGGCTGCCACGGCGGCGCAGCGGTGAACGCGAGGACGACGCTCTCGGGATCCGGGTCACCCCGACCTCCGGCCGTCTCGATTTCGGCTTGTTGTCGGCCAAGGACCTGCGCGTGTCCATCGACCTCGAGCCACCGGCGAACCCGGAGGTAGAAACCGCCTTCATCGGCGATTTCGCCGTCGTCGAGGGGGCCGGGGAGCTGCGCGTCCGGAGCTTCGACGGTCGCCATGACTTCGACATCATGGAGTTCCTCGACATCGCCTTCTCGGCCCAGACCATCAACAGCTTCCGGGTCCTGGGCCGCGGCCGCCACGTACCGCGCATCACCATCGACCGTCTCGTCGTCCAGCGGGAAACCTGGCGGCTGCCGGTGGTGGAGGTCCCTTTCGCCAGCGCCAAGAGCGAGGCCGAGCGTTTCCTCGGTACCCGCCGCTGGGCTCGGGAGCTGGGCCTGCCGCGCTTCGTCTTCGCCCGCTCGCCCTACGAGAACAAGCCCTTCTTCGTCGACTTCGACAGCCCGCCGGCCGTCGAGATCTTCTGCCGCATTGCGCGACGGGCCCTCGAGCGCGGCGGCCCCGAAACGAACTTGAGCGTCTCAGAAATGTTGCCCGACGTGTCCAAAACCTGGCTTCGGGACGCACAGGGTCAACGGTTCACCAGTGAGCTTCGGGTGGTCGCGGTCGACCTGGCGCCGGGCGGTGCCAACGCCGACCATCCGATTCTTTCGAGCGGTACCGAGGAGAGATGATGGAGAACCTGCTCCGCGATCTGCGCGTTGCGGTGCGCAGCCTGGTCAAGAACCCGGGCTTCAGCCTGGTGACGATCGTCACGCTGGGTCTGGGCATCGGCGCCATCACGGCGATCTTCAGCCTGGTGCAGGCGGTGCTGCTGCGGCCCCTGCCCTACGCCGAGCCGGACCGGTTGGTGCTGGTGGAGACCGCGTTCGACGAGGAGGGGCTCCTCCCGACGATGCTCTCCGGGCCCGAGTACCTCGATCTCAAGGGGCAGACCGATGTCCTCAGCCACGTGTCGAGCGTGCTCGAGGGGACGTTCACGATCACCGGCGAGGGCGATCCGTGGCAGGTCAAGGCGCTGGGCGCCTCGCCCAGCTTCTTCCAGCTCCTCGGCGTCGATGCCGCCCTCGGGCGGACCTTTCTCCCCGAGGAGGAGGGTCCCGCCGCCAAGGCGGTGATCCTGGCCTACGACTTCTGGCGCTCCCGCTTCGGCTCGGACCCGAGCATCATCCAGCGCACGATCCAGGTCGACGGCGAGGCCTACCGGGTGGTCGGAGTGCTGCCCGAGGGGTTCTCGATGCTCGCCACCGACGACCATCTGGCCACCGACGTCGACCTGTGGGTGGCCATGCCCTTCGACTACAGTGCGATGAACCGCAACTACCGCAGCTTCCGCGTCCTGGCGCGGCTCCAGCCGGGGGTGTCCCTGACCGCCGCCCAGGCGAGCATCGAGTCCTTGGCCAAGGGTCTCGAGGAGAAGTATCCCGACAGCTACCGCGACCGGAAGTGGGACCTCAAGCTCCAGCCCTTCGGCGCCCACGTCATCGCCGGGGTCCGGCTGCCGCTGCTGCTGCTGATGGGGGCCGTGGTCGGCGTTCTGCTGATCGCCTGCGGCAACGTCGCCAACTTGCTCCTGGCCCGTGCCGCGACCCGCCGGCGCGAGCTCGCGGTGCGCATCAGCCTCGGTGCCAGCCGCCGCCGGCTGGTGGGCCAGTTGCTGACCGAGCAGGTCATCCTGAGCCTGTGCGGCGCGCTCGTCGGCGTGCTCTTCGCCGCTTGGGGCCTCAAGGTGATCCTGGCGCTCAACCCCGGTCGGATACCCCGCTTGAGCGAGGTCGCGCTCGATCCCGCGGCCCTCGGGTTCGTCCTCCTGCTGTCCATGGCGACGGCCGTGCTGACGGGGCTGGTACCCCTGCTCCGAGCGGTCCGTCAGGCGGCAGCCCCGGCGCTGCGCGAAGGCGGGCGAGGGCAGATGTCGAGCCTGAGCGGGCGGCGGCTGCACAGCGTGCTGGTCATCGCCGAGGTCGCCCTGGCGCTGCTCGTGGTGATCGGCACCGGTCTCCTGCTGCGCAGCTTTCAGGAGCTGCAGAGCGTCGACCCGGGCTTCGACGCCGACCACGTGCTGTCGCTGAGGATCGATCTGCCGGGGGATCGCTATGGCCACCGGTCGGAGCGCGCCGCCTTCTTCGCCGAGCTCACCGAGCGCATCGAGCGGCTGCCGGGGGTGGTGTCCGCGGGGGTCGTCTCGCACCTGCCCTTCACCGACGCCTACTGGTCGTATCCGGTGATCGCCGAGGGCCGACCGCCGCAACCCGACGACGATGAGTTCGTCGACCTGCGGTCGGCGACCCCGGGCTATTTCAAGACCATGGGCGCGCACCTGGTCGCGGGCCGCTATTTCGACACCAGCGACGACCTCTCGACGGGCCACGTGGCGATCCTCGACCGCAACCTCGCGGAGCGGCTCTTCCCCGACGAGGACCCCATCGACAAGCTCGTCCGGGTCAAGGAGACCGACCTGATCCGCCGCGTCGTCGGAGTGGTCGAGCACATCCACCACTACGGCCTCGAGGACGAGCCCAAGGGCCAGATCTACTTCGCCTACGCGCAGAACCCGCGGACCCAGGGCGCGGTGGTGGTGCGCACCAAGGTCGACCCGAAGACCCTCATCGAGCCCATCCAGCAGCAGATCTGGGCCATGGACAAGGACCAGCCCTCCTACGACATCGCGACGATGAGCGAGCGCGTCGACCGCTCCCTCGGTCCCACCCGCTTCAGCCTGGTGATGTTCTCCATCGCCGCCTTCATCGCCGTCTTGCTCGCCGCCGTGGGCGTCTACGCCCTGCTGTCGTTCTCGGTGGCGCAGCGGCACCAGGAGATGGGGGTGCGTTCGGCCCTCGGCGCGCGGCGCGGCGAGCTGCTGGCGCTGGTGGTCCGCCAGGGCCTCCGTCTGGCGCTCTTTGGGCTGGGCATCGGCCTGGTGCTCGCGCTGCTGGGGGTGCGGACCCTCGAAAGCACGCTCTACGGCGTTCCCGCCTACGACCCCGTGACCCTGATCGCGGTGCCGCTCCTGCTGCTCGCCGTGGTCTTCCTGGCAACGCTGTTGCCGGCGCTACGGGCGACGCGCATCGATCCCATGACCGCCCTGCGGATCGAGTGAGGCGAGAAGGTCACCGTGAGCTCCCCCCACTCCCAAAGCCCCGCAGTCCTCGACCGCGCCCGCCGGTGCCTGGAGCGCCTGGACGGGCTGGGCTACGACTTCTACACCGGCGTGCCGTGCAGCCTGCTCAACCCGATCTACTCGGTCCTCGAGGGGCGCTCGCACCCGTACTTCCCCGCCACCCGCGAGGACCTGGCGGTGGGGCTGGCGGCCGGCGCCTATCTGGGCGGCCGGCGCCCGGTGGTCCTGATGCAGAACTCGGGACTGGGCGTCTCGATCAACGCTCTCCTCTCGCTCCAGCGGATGTACGCCCTGCCCCTGCTGTGCATCGTCAGCTGGCGAGGCCACGGGCCCGATGCTCCCGAGCACGTCGACGTCGGGGCGCGAATGCCGCAGCTCTTCGCCGCCTTGGGGATCCCCTGGCGTCACCTGCGCGACGACGACGCCTTCGCCGCCGAGTTCCACGCCGCCAACCAGGTCATCGCCCTGGTCGTCCGTCCGGGCGAGTTCGACGCCGGGGAGGAAACGCCGTGAGCGGGAAGGCCCTCATGCTGCGGCGGGACGCCATCGCCGTCTTCCTCGAGGAGCTCGAACCGAGCCGGCTCGTGGTGCTGGCCAACGGCTACGTCTCGCGCGACGGGTTCAACTGTGGGGCCCGGGACCACCACTTCTACATGCTCGGCTCGATGGGGCTGGCGGCATCGATCGCGCTGGGAATCACGCTGGCGCGCCCGGAGGCGGCGGTGGCCGTGGTCGACGGCGACGGCAATTTGCTCATGGGGCTGGGGATTCTGCCCATGGTCGGAGGGTGGCAACCACGGCGGTTCCTCCACCTGGTGCTCGACAACGGCACCTATGGCGCCACCGGCGGCCAGGCCACGGTGTCGGCGGCGGCGGATTTTGCCGCCGGCGCGCTCGCTTGCGGCTACGCCCGGGCGGAGCGGACGGACGACGCGGACACCCTGCGCCGGCGGACGCGGGAGTGGCAGGACCTCGACGGGCCCTCGCTGCTCCACGTCCTGGTGTCACCCGAGGAACCGCCGCCGGGGCGGCGGGTCGACGTCGAGCCCCCCGAGATCGCCCGCCGGTTCGCCAGCGCCCTGAAGGGAGCCCCATGACGCTGAGCTTCCATCGCGTGCCACGGATCGAGCTGGGCCGGGGAGCGTCCCTCCTCGCCGGCACCATCCTGCGCGACCTGGGCTACCGCCGCGTCTTGCTGGTGACCACGACGGGCATGCCCGAGCGGCCCGGCGCCAAGGCGCTTCTCGACCACCTGGCCGCGGCGGAGATCGAGGTCGCACTCTTCGCCGGCACTCCCGCGGAGCCCGGTGAGACCGTGCTCGAAGAGGCCGTCGCCACAGCGCGCCGCGACCGGGTCGAGGCGGTCGTGGGGCTCGGAGGGGGCAGCGCCCTCGACGTCGCCAAGCTGGCGGCGGTGCTGGCGGTGGACTCGCGCCGCATCGGCGACCTCTATGGCATCGCGCGCGTCGGCCGGCGGGGGTTGCCGACCTTGATGATCCCGACCACCGCCGGCAGCGGCAGCGAAGTCAGCCAGGACGCGGTCCTCACCGACCGCGCCGCGGGCACCAAGCGCGGCGTCAAGGACCCCGCCCTGGTGCCCGACGTGGCGCTGGTGGACCCGGCCCTGACCGACAGCTGCAGCGCCTCGGTGACCGCCGCGAGCGGCCTCGACGCGCTCTGCCATGCCATCGAAGCGTGGACCAACCGTGCCGCCAACGCGCTGTGCGACCTCCATGCGGAGCGCTCCATCCGGCTGGTCCGACGCCATCTCGAGGCCGCCGTCCTGGGCACCTCCCAGGAGGCTCGCGACGGCATGGCGGAAGCGGCGCTCCTCGCCGGTCTGGCCTTCTCGCCGGTGGGGACCACGGCGGTCCACGCCTGCGGCTATCCGTTGTCGGGGATGTGGGGTCTGTCCCACGGCTTCGCCAACGCGCTCATGCTGCCCTCGATCGTGGCCTTCAACCGGCCCGCGGTGGAGGCCAAGACGGAGCGGCTTCGAGAGATCTTCGAAGCCGACGACCTGACCGACGCTCTCCGTCAGCTGCTCGGGCGGGTGGGTGCTCCCACCCGTCTTCGGGACGCCGGCGTCGAGCGGACGTCGATTCCACGGATGGCGGCCATCGCCGCACGAGACCAACGTCACCTGGCCGCCAACCCCAGGGTCATGGACCCCGGGGAGCTGGAACGCGTCTTCTTGGAGACCTGGTGAACCGAAGCGACGCAACTGCCTGACATTGAGGTGATTTGACATGAAGAGAGATGTCCGCAAGAAACTTCGCGCCAGCCTGTTGGGCGACCGGATCGCTGTCTTGGCAGGAGCCCACGACGGGTTGAGCGCACGCCTCGTGCAGGAAGCGGGCTTCGACGGCGTCTGGGCGAGCAGCTTTGGCATCTCGCTGGCCAGCCGCTGCGTCGCCGACGTCGACCTGGTGACGATGACCGAGACGGTCGACATCGTCCGCAAGATGGTCGATGCGACCGATCTGCCGGTGGTGGTGGACGGCAATTCCGGCTTTGGCAACGCGGTCAACGTGATCCACATGACGCGGCTGCTCGAGCGGGCCGGCGCCGCCGGGGTCTGTATCGAGGACAACCAGTACCCGAAGCGTTGCAGTCTCTACGACCGCGCGAGCCGCGAGCTGGTGACCGCCCAGACCATGGCCGGCAAGATCCGCGCCGCCGTCGACGCGCGCGAGGACCCCGACTTCCTGGTCATCAGCCGTATCGAATCGCTGATCGCCGGCGAGGGGGTCGAGGCCGCCTGGCTCCGTGCCGAGGCCTACGCCGAGGCCGGTTCCGACGCCATCGTGGTCCATGCCAAGGCCTTTCCGGCGCTCGAAGAATTCCTCGCCGGCTGGAAGGGCAGCTGTCCCCTGGTGGCGATCCCGACGCTCTACAACCAGGTCTCGCTCGGACATCTCGAGGCCCACGGCTACCGTCTGGCGATCTTTCCCAACCAGAGCATCCGGGCGGCGATCCAGGCGATGCGCACCACCCTCGCGACGCTCCGCGAGACCGGCACCGGCAACTCGGTGGACGACCTGACGGTGCCGCTCAAGGACATCTACGAGCTCGTCGACCTGCCTGCCATCGAGGCGGCGGAGCACAGCTTCATCCCGGACGACGACGCCGTCGTGCGGATCGTGCCGCAGGTCGCCGTGGCCCAGCACAAATGAGTTGAGCGGACCGATCCGCTCGTTTCGAAGACGCCCCGTGACGACCCCCGACCGCGGACCCACCCAGGATCGCGGCACCGTCCGGGCGAAGTGATCCAGAAACCAGGAGCCGAGACTCTCACCGCTCTCATAGCCGCCTTGGAGGACCATCGATGACCCGCATTGCCGTGCAGAAAGTCAACCCCGAGACCATGACCGTGGACGCGATCCAGGATCTCTTCCGAAACGGCCTCGTGCCGCGCCGCGAGGAGTGGTCCCTCGCGTCCGGAAAGAGCCGCAAGCTGGACCTGGTCAACCACGTCCTGCGGGTCATCCTGCAACTCGGCCTGGTCCGCGACTACGTCGACGAGTTCGACGCCCTCCTCGCCTGTCAGAAGTCCGACGGCAGCTGGGGCGAAGCGTCCGACGACGATCGTCACGGCGTGCGCAACACCTGTTTCGGCGCCCGCAACCTGATCCGTGCCCACCGTGAGCTCGGCCGCCCCGACTATCTCGAGGCCGCCAAGCGCTCGATCCTCCACGTGCTCGGTCAGCAGGACCCGGAAGGCTTCTTCAAGGACAAGGTGTGGGGACCGCGGGACGCCACCAGCTCCTCCATGGGGCTGTTGCACTACGCGCTCAAGGAAGACCTGGGCGAGGGCTCCGCGAAGATCCATGCCAACGCCCGCCTGGCGCTGGCGCTGGGTGCGGCCCACCTGATCCGGTCCCAGGACGAGGATGGCTCGTGGCACGACACCAGCACCTACGAGGCGCCGGTGGGGCCCACCTCGCATCTGCTGCCCAAGATGGTGCTCTTCGCCCAGGGGCCGGCGGCGACCCTGCAGCGGACCATCGACTACCTGGTCGGCTGCCAGGGTGAGGACGGGTCGTGGGACAACCAGCACGTGGACCACACCTGCGACGCCGCCCGCGCCCTGCTGCTGACCTACAGCGTGATCCCGGACCCGCGGCTGCCCGAGGTGCTGCGCAAGGCCATCGGCTGGCTCGCCGAGAACACCGCCGACGACGGCCTGTGGGGCGTACGACCGGGCAAGCCGTCGAACCTGATCATGACCACCGACGTGCTCGACGCGTTCTCCAAGTACGAGGCCCACCGGCGGGCCCAGGACCTGAGGACTTTCTGGCAGTGACCCGAACCCCGCGAACCTCGGGTTCGCGCAACCTTCGCGTGTCGGGACCGACGCCGCTCCCGGAGCCGGTGCTCGAGGCCCTGGGCGAGCAGATGGTCAGTCATCGCGGCGAGGAATTCCGCCGTCGTCTGCGCCGGGTGGTGGCTCGCCTGGCGCAGGTGTTCGGCACCCGCGAAGGGACCATCCTGCCGTTCACCGCTTCGGGCACCGGCGGTCTCGAGGCGGCGGTGCTCAACACGCTGGCACCGGGGGACAGCGTCCTGGCCGTGCGCTGTGGGCATTTCGGCGAGCGCTTCGCCGAGGTCGCCGAGTGCTACGGGGCCGAGGTCCTGCCCCTCGACGTGGCGTGGGGACGCGCCGCCGATCCCGACGACCTGCGCCGCGCCTTGCGCACCCACGGTCCGGTGGCGGCGGTGCTGCTCACCCATTGCGAGACCTCGACCGGGGTGCTCAACCCCCTGGCGGAGCTCGCGGCGGTGGTGCGCGCCGAGAGCCCGGCGCTGGTGCTGGTGGACGGCGTCAGCAGCGTCGGCGCCACCGCCATCGACATGGATCGCCTGGGCCTCGACGTGGTCATCACCGCCAGCCAAAAGGCGTTGATGGCCCCGCCGGGGCTGGTGGTCCTGGCCGCCAGCCGCCGCGCCCTCGAGGTGTCGGAACGTCATTGCCAGCGCCGCTACTACTTCGACTTTCCGAAGATGGCGGAAGCGGTGGCCGAAGGCACCACGACCTACACCCCCGCCATGGGGGTGATCTACGGCCTCGACGCCGCCCTCGAGCAGATGCTCACCGAGGGGCTCGACCAGGTCTTCGCGCGCCACCGCGAGCTCGCCGCCGCCTGCCGGGACGGGCTTCGTGAGCTCGGCTTCGAGGGCTTCGCCGACCCGGCCCACGCCTCGCCGTCGGTGACCTCGGTCCTGCTGCCGCCGGAGCTCTCCGCCAGCGACATCCGGTCGCGGCTCGAGCGCGAGCACGAAGTGTTCATCGCCCAGGGGCGCGCCCACCTCAAGGAGCGGGTCCTGCGGGTGGGGCACATGGGCAACGTCGCCCGGCATCACATCGATCACCTGGTGGCCGCGGTCGCCGCCGTCGCCGCTTCCGAGAGGGCCCTGTCGTGAATCGCGATCTCCTCGCCTGCCGGCCGCACCCGTCGAAGAAGATCTCCGACGCCATCGCCGGGGACCCGACCATCGTCAACCTCACCGTCGGCGAACCGGGCTACGGTCCGCCCGCGGTGGTCCTCGACGGCGTCGCCCGGCGGCTCGGTGTGCGTACCGAGGACCCCGCACCGAGCTACGACCGCTACACCCACTCGCGCGGGCTGCCGGCGCTGCGCCAGGCCATCGCCGGGTACTACCACCGGCGCTACGGGCTCGAGGTCGACCCGGACGCGGAGGTCCTGGTCACCAACGGCGGTGCCGGCGCGCTCTGGCTCACGGTCTTCACGCTGACCAACCCCGGCGACGAGGTGGTGATCCCCGACCCCTGCTACATGCTCTTCGAGCCCATCGTCCGCTCCCTCGGACGCCGGCCGGTGCGCATCGCCACCCGGGCCGAGCGCCGCTTCCGGCTGGACCCGGACGACTTCGCCGCCCAGCTGACCGACCGCACCCGCCTGCTGATGATCAACTCGCCGGAGAATCCCACCGGCACCGTCTACGATCGCGAGACCCTCGAGGCGCTCTACGGCCTGGTGGCAGAGCGCGGCATCCACCTGATGCACGACGAGGTCTTCGATTCGCTCCTCTTCGAAGGCCAGCACCTGCCGGCGCGGCTCCTCGAGCCCGAGACCCGGCACACGGTGATGGTCAACAGCTTCTCCAAGCGCTTCGGCATGACCGGTTGGCGCCTCGGCTGGATGCTCGCGGCCCCCGACGTCGTCGAGGCCGCGACCAAGGCCCTCACCTTCCAGTGTCTGGCCTGCGGCACGCTGGTGCAGGAGGGGGCGGCGGCGGGTCTGGCGGACACCTCGACCGACCCGCTGGTGGCGCGGCATTGCGAGGAGCTCCAGGCCAAGAGCCTGCGTTTCGTCGAGAAGCTCACCGCCATCGACGGTTTCGACCTGCCGGCGGGGCCGCCGCGGGGCGGGTTTTACGCCTTCGCCGACGTTCGGCGGCTGTATCGCCGGCTCGTCGACCGGGGCGAGGCGCCGGGGCCCGAGAGCGAGGTGGTGGCCCGCTACCTGTTGCAGCACGCCAAGGTCGGCGTGGTGCCCGGCAACGGCTTCGGCGACGCCGGCGAAGGCTTCGTCCGCATCTCCTACGCCGCTCCCGAAGCCCATCTCGACGAGGCCGTCACGCGGCTGCGCGCGATGCGCGAAACCCTGGGAGCCTGACCCGACCATGAAGATCGTCCTCGCGCCCAACAGCTTCCGTGACGCCCTCGCGGCGCCCGCCGTGGCCCGAGCCATGGCGGTGGGGGTCGAGCGCGCGGAGCCGGCCGCCGAGGTGGTGCAGCTGCCGCTGGCGGACGGCGGCGACGGCACCCTCGAGGTGCTCGCCGAGCTGCTGTCGGCGACCCTCCACACCGTCACCGTCACCGACTCGCTGGGCCGGCCCGTCGAGGCGCGGCTGGCGCTGGCGGACGGCGGGCGGACGGCGATCCTCGAGATGGCGGAAGCCAACGGCCTCCGGCGCCTGACGCCGGCGGAGCGCGACCCCCTGCGCAGCCACACCGGCGGCACCGGCGAGATGATCCGCGCCGCCCTCGACCTGGGGGCGAGGCAGATCCTCCTGGGCGCCGGCGGCAGCGCCACCATCGACGGCGGTACGGGAGCCCTGGCGGCGCTCGGTGCCGTCTTCCGCGACGCCGGCGGCGACGCCCTCGACCCCAGCCCGGCGGCCTTGACGCGGCTGGCGACCCTCGACCTGACCGGGCTCGACCCGCGTCTTCGCGAATCCCGGATCACCGTCCTGGCGGACGTTTCGACCTCCCTCGAGCGCCATGTCCGGGTCTATGGCGAGCAGAAGGGGGCGGCGCCCGAGGACCGCCCGACCCTCGAGGCCCATCTCGCCCGCGTCGCTGATCTGGCGGCGAGCCACGGACATGCCGTCGCGGGGCGCCCCTGGTATGGCGCCGCCGGCTGCATGGCCGGCGGGCTGGCGGCCTTCGCGGGGGCCCAGGTGGTGGGCGGTGGCGAGGAGATCGTGCGCCACGCGAACCTTCGCCGGCATCTGGCCGACGCCGACCTGGTGCTGAGCGGCGAGGGCCGCGTCGACGCCTCGTCCTTCGAGCACAAGCTGCCGGCGGTGGTCGCCGCCACCGCCCTCGAGGTCGGCGTGCCGCTCATCCTGCTGGCGGGTCAGCTCGACGGCGCCCGGGCCCTGCCCGGGGTGGTCGCCGCGTTCAGCCTGTCCTCGGGACCCGAAGACCTGTCGGCGGCCATCGCCCGCACCGCCGAGCGACTGACCGAAACCAGCGAACAGATCGTCCGGCTCTTCTCGTCGGCGCGACGCCCCGTCGAGGCGAGCGGTTGGAGCACCCAGCGATGAGTCGAGCCCCAGCACCACCGTCAGGTCCCGTCGTGGTCTCCGCCGCGGCGCTCGAGGCCTTCGTCGTCGACTGCCTCGCGACCTCCGGCGTCGAGCGGGACCAGGGCCAGCTGGTCGCCAGCGCCCTGGTCGCCGCGGACCTGCGGGGGATCGATTCCCACGGCGTGGCGCGGCTGCGGCGTTATGTCATCGGCACCCGCGACGGCAAGATCGAGCCCCGACGCCGGGTGGAGGTGGTTCAGGAAACCCCCGCCACCGCGCTCATCGACGCCGGCAACGGCCTGGGCCAGCCGGCGGCGATCCTGGCCATGGAGACGGCCATCGAGAAGGCCGAGACCGTCGGCGTCGGCGTCGTGGCGGTACGCCACACCAACCATTTCGGCATCGCCGGCTACTACGCCACCCTGCCGCTGGCCAAGGGGCTCCTGGGCTTCGCCACGAGCAACGCCTCGCCCCAGGTGACGCCGACCCACGGCGCCCAGCCGATGTTCGGCACCAACCCCATCGCCGTGGCCCTGCCCTGCGGTGAGGGCGACGGCTTCGTGCTCGACATGTCCACCAGCGTCGTGCCGCGAGGCAAACTCGAGCGGCTACGGCGCGAGGGCGCGGAGATCTCCGATTCCTGGGCCATCGACGGCGACGGCAACCCCATCACCGACCTCGACGGGTTGATCGCCGGGT
>JAGQSE010000039.1:3283-3797 GCA_020439725.1 Acidobacteriota bacterium | reverse complement strand
AGAGCCTGGTCCGGGAGGCGGTGGAGCTCAACCGGACTTTGGGGGACCCGCAGGCGGCGGCGACGCAAAAGTAGCGCCTCGAAGCCAACCGCGAGCACTGGCCGCCTTCAAAACTGAATTGGGCGGCTTCAGCCGAAGAGCCCCAGGTCGTCATAACCAAGGATCTCGTCCGCCGAACGGTCATCGAGGACCGGCAGCCGGGAGCACCGCAGACGAATCGCCGCCAGTTCGTGGCGGAGGCCTCTGGAGGTGATCGAAGCACGAACGCGGTGGAGACGCTGCTCGAGGGCGGTTCGTACCGCCGACTCGAGGCTCTCGCCAGTGGCTTCGGCAAGCTCTTCGGCCAGCTCGCAGATCTCCGGGTCGTCGATGCGAAGGCTCATGGCAGTTCCCCGCAGCTATGGCATTTCTACCGGCAGCTCCAAGCGGAGCCAGGATGGATTACCCCGAGGTCGAGCCTCGGGCACTCCACAGAAGCCTACTCCCGAATCTTCGAGATCTGCACGCTGACGAT
>JAGQSE010000039.1:0-3260 GCA_020439725.1 Acidobacteriota bacterium | reverse complement strand
ACGTAGATGTCGATGTAGCGGTAGTGGCTCACGAAGTCCTCGCCCTTGTAGGTCCCGGTCATCCTCGACATGCCGCTGAGCAGCGCGACGTCGCCGTAGCGGCGGATCTCGAAGTCCTCGACGGTGTAGGGGTGGATCGTGAGCTCGGGGTCCATGAGCCCGTCCACGAAGCTCTGCTTGGTCTCAAGGTTGCCGTGGCCGTCGATCTGCCGGAAGTCCTCGGCCATGTTCGACTCGATGGCCGCGCGGTCCTGGCGCACGATGGCCTGGTCCCAGGCGTCCGACTGGAGCTTGAGCTGGGCGTCGTCGGCAGATTCTTTCGAGCTCGGCGCCTCCGCGGCATAGCCGACCAGAGAGCCTGACAGCAGGAACACCGACACCAAGGCGAAGAGCAAGCGGTTCATTCGAGGACCTCCGGGAAGAGTGTCGATACAGCGCACTTCGGGATTCGAGAATCTCATACTAGCGTCTCAGTCCACCGCCCGCAGGACCCTGCTGCGGCGCGTCGGCGGCTGGCGTCGTCCTCGAAAACGAACGAGTCTTGCCAACAACTGAGAAGCAACTCAGGAATGTACGAGTCTTGGCAGCGGAAGTTGGCCCCAGACAACTTTACCGGCTTGCACGGATACCGTGAAAGCAGTACTCTTGGTTCGAGGTGGCCCAGGGATGATCGTCTCGTTCGGTGACAAGGCGACAGAAGACCTCTTCCATGGACGGAAGACCAGGCGGGTTCGAAACTACCCGGCTGACATGCTCCGGGCAGCTCTCCAGCAGCTGGACATGCTCAACTCCGCTCGGGACTTGAGAGACCTTCGGTCACCCCCAGGAAATCGCCTCGAGCGTCTCAAAGGGGACCTCACGGGCTTCTCCAGCATCCGGATCAACGATCGCTGGCGGCTCATCTTCCGATGGGAAGCCGCCGAGGCCCATGCGGTGCAGATCGTCGACTATCATCGTGGCTGAGAGGTTGGATTATGATTCCAGAGAACCGAATCCCCACCCACCCCGGAGAGATTCTCCAGGAACAATTTCTCGACCCGCTGGGCCTCACTCAGGTTGCATTGGCGGAGCACCTGGGCGTTCCGGTACAGCGGATCAACGAACTCGTCCGCGGCAAGCGAGGGGTGACACCCCAAACCGCATGGCTTCTGGCTCAGGCCTTCGATACGACCCCTGAGTTCTGGATCAGCCTGCAGACGAACCACGACCTGGCGACGAATCGTCCGACCAAGGTGGTTCCCCGTCTGCAGAAGGCCGGCTGACAGCCCGCAGGCACCGCCGACCCCCGCCGACTAGCCGTGCGAGACCCGGATCCTGCTTCCGGCCACCGCAGCGAGTGGTGTCCTGGACATTCCCAAAGACATCACGCCATCGAATGCAACCCGAACATGTTCCCCTCGGTGTCGACGGCGAGGGTAATGAAGCCGTACTGGCCGATGGACATCTTGGGGCGGTGGATGCTGCCACCGTGGGGCTCGACGCGGGCTTCCTCGACGGCGCAGTCTGCGCAGCTGAAGTAGACCAGCGTGCTGTTGCCGCCGGAGGGGACGGCCGGCATGCGGACGAGGGAGCCGGACGCTCCGGCGGCCTCGGGGCCGCCGGGGAAGGCCCACATCTCGATGTCGGGGCTACCGAGCTTTTGGAGCTCGAGCTGGAAGACACCCTCGTAGAAGGCCTTGGCGCGGGGCATGTCCTGGACGTAGATCTCGAACCAACCGACGGGGTTTCTGCTCACGGTGCTGTCTCCTTAGTCTAGAAGGACTTGCTGTGACTGGGCAGGGTCTGGGCCAAAGACGAGGGACGGGGGATGCGTTCCTGTCGGCGCGCCATTCGCGGGCCGAGGTTCGGTTCGGAGCTACGACGCGGCCGGCTCGGGGCGCATCGGGCCGGGATCGCGGCGACCGGTCATGATCGCTTCGATGGCTTCGAGGGCCTTGCCGCCGGGGTGGCCCCAGCCGGGCTCGTAGCCGTAGACCTCCCGCAGGCTCCGCGAGCGCTCGCCTTCCTCGAGGAGCTCGAGCTGCTCCGTGGACAGGCAGGCAGGGTGCGGTTGACCGGCGGCTTCGCTCAGGACCCGGAGCTCGTGACGCATCGTCGAGACGTAGTTCGCCAGCCGCACCGCCTTGGTGCTCGGGTGGAGCCCACGGACCAGCCATTGGTTCTGCGTCGCCACACCCGTCGGGCACTGGTCCGTGTGACAGCGTTGCGCCTGGATACAACCGATCGACAGCATCGCCTCGCGCGCCAGGTTGATCGTGTCGCAGCCGAGGGCGAAGGCGATCAGCGCGTTCTCGGCCAGGCCGAGGCGGCCCGAGCCGATGAACACGATGCGCTGGTCGAGACCGAGGCGCGCGAAGATCGGGAAGACCCGGGCGAAGCCCAGGCGGAAGGGCAGCGCGACGTGGTCGGCGAAGGCCAGCGGCGCCGCACCGGTGCCGCCTTCGCCACCGTCGATGGTGATGAAGTCGACGCCGCGCTTGCCGTCCTCCATCAGACCCGCCAGGTCGTGCCAGAACTCGATCTCCCCCACCGCCGATTTGATTCCCACCGGCAGACCCGATTCCTCGGCCAGCAGCTCGACGAAATCGAGCAGGCCATCGGCGTCCTTGAAGGCGGTGTGGCCGGGCGGGCTGATGCAGTCCACGCCGGGCTTGACGCCACGGATCTTGGCGATCTCCTCGGTGACCTTGACCCCGGGAAGGATGCCGCCGTGGCCGGGCTTGGCACCCTGGCTGAGCTTGATCTCGATGGCGCGCACCGGCGCCTCGGCGATGCGATCCTTGAACATCGCCAGGTCGAAGCCACCGTGATCGTTGCGGGCGCCGAAGTAGCCGGTACCGATCTGCCAGATGAGGTCGCCGCCGTTCAAGTGATAGGGCGAGATACCGCCCTCGCCGGTGTTGTGGAGACAGCCGCACAGGTGCGCACCGTGGTTCAGGGCGCGCACCGCGGCGCTCGACAACGAGCCGAAGCTCATGGCCGAGATGTTGACCACCGACGCCGGGCGAAAGGCGTGTCGCCGGTCGCGGGGGGCGCCCAGAACCTTGGCGCAGGGCAGCGCGTTCCACTTCCCCACCACCTCCTTTGGCGCCTCCGGGTGCGGAAAGGTCGCGTGTTTCAAGATCGGGTAGTTGGTGGCCGTCTCGAAGGCGTTGTCCGAGCCGAACCCGAAGTAGTTGTTCTCGCGCTTGGCGGAGGCGTAGATCCAGCTGCGCTGGTCGCGGCTGAAAGGCCTCTCCTCGTCGTTGTCGGTGACGATG
>JAGQSE010000723.1:6306-7046 GCA_020439725.1 Acidobacteriota bacterium | reverse complement strand
ACGTACGACTCGCTTCGATGAGCGAATCGATCGGCCGGCGATGTGGTCGAGTCGCTCAGCCAGGCCTTGAACGTCCCCCCAAGCGACACCGCGTCGGCCAGGCTCTGGCAGAACGCGTCGGCACCCGCCAGACCGCCGAAATTGCCGTCGTGGCCGACTGAGGTGACGAAGACGATCAGCTTGTTCTGAAGAACGGTCGAGAGATCCACCGAGCCGCCGTTGGTGAGCGAGAGGGTTTCGCCGGCGAGGCCGAGCTGCTGGTCGTCGGTGTTGTCGAGATAGCTGCTCAGGTCGACGGGGGTCGGGTCGTTCTCGAGACTGAGGGTGTTCCCCGAGAGGGAGAGATCCTGGTTGTCGGAGCTGGCGAGATCCACCGTCACTCCCGACTGCGTGAGACCGAGGTTCGTACCGTCGAAGGTGAGGTCCTGTAGCTCGTTCTTCCGCTCGTCCACGATGGCGAAGGGGACCGAGCCGAGCTGCTGCCGGGGGGAGAGGGTTTCTCCGTCGATCTCGAGCTGTACGAACAGCGTCGGGTCGTTCTGGAACTCGGCCGGATCCAAGGGGCTGCCGTTGCTGCCGAGGAGCACCGAGAACACCCCGCTCGAAAGCTGCACGTTGCTCCAGCTTTCGCTCCATAGCTCGGTCCCGTCGGTGAGATCGCTCCAGATCGAGAACACGATGTCGACACTGCCCGTGACCGGGCCGGCACCGGTCGTGTTCTCGAGCAGACGGCCCTGGTA
>JAGQSE010000723.1:0-6250 GCA_020439725.1 Acidobacteriota bacterium | reverse complement strand
CCGAGGGCGAACGTCACGACGAGCAGCAGCGGGACGGCTACCGGGCGGGCAAGGCGGTGTTCCATCAGGATCTCCGAGTTGAGTGAGGGCGAGGAAGGCACCATAGTACGCCAGAAAGCGCCCTGGTCGGACCCTCCGCATCGGGCAGAAGATCAAGGTGTATCGGGCAGAAGATCAAGCCGCATGCTCTGTATCCCGGCGTCGGACCGGAGTCGAACGAGCCGCCTGTCTGTCACCCGCCCCGGCTCGGGGGGATTGACCCTCCCACCTGCAAGGCCGGCATCGGCGAGCTGCGACATCGATGAGAAAGGACGACGCCATGAAGACCCGCATGCTAGAAACCCTTGCCGTATCCGAGATCGGGTCCGGGACCATGAGCTTCGAGTCGTACTACGGAGCATCTCCGGAGCGCGCCGAGGCGATCCGCGTCATCCGCGGCGCCCACGATCTCGGCGTCACCTTCTTCGACACCGCCGAGGCCTATGGCCCGTGGACCAACGAGATCCTCGTCGGTGAAGCCCTCGGACCGGTCCGCGACGAGGTGGTGATCGCCACCAAGTTCGGCTGGAACATCGATCCAGAGACCGGTGAGCGGAAGCCGGGGCTCAACAGCCGGCCCGACCACGTCCGCCAGGTGGTCGACGCGATGCTCGGGCGTCTTGTCCGTCGGCAGCGAGCCGAGCCGGAGGCGGTATTCACGGCGGACCTGTGCCTTCCTGCGCCGAGGCGGGCAGCGCGGGCACCGTCCTCACCCTAGAATGGGGCACCACTCGAAGCTGGGAGGTTTCACCCGCATGAGCTCGGAGAATCGGTCTCGCCAGGAGCCGCTGCAGTCCGGTGTCCTCGAACGAGAGGTCACCGCGCTGGAGCTCTTTTTCGACCTCGTCTTCGTTCTTGCGGTCGGGCAATTGACCCACCACCTGGTCGGTCATCCTGGGTGGCGCGGAGGCGCGGAGACCCTCGTTCTCCTCGTGGCAGTGCTGGGTGTGTGGGCGTTCACGAGCTTCGAAGTGACGTTGCTCGATGTCGAGAGGCCGGCGATTCGCGCGCTGATCGTCGGCGTGATGGGGGTTGGTCTGTTCATGAACGCCGGAATCTCGGCGGCGTTCGGTGACGGTCCCTGGTTGTTCGTCGGGCCAATGCTGGCCGCGCTGGTAGTTCCGGGTATCTGGGCCGCCGTTGCCGCGCCACGGCCCGAGCTCCGTGGACACTTCCGACGAGTGCTGGGGTGGATCGCCTTGTCGGCCCCACTTTGGGTCGTCGGTGCGCTCGCCGAGCCCGGGATTCGGCTCTGGTGGTGGGCTTCGGCGGCTCTTCTCGACCTGCTCGGTACCTGGCTCGCCCATCCGGTGCCACGCCGGAAGACACGGACGGAGAACCTCCCGTTCGACGCCATTCACATGATCGAGCGGATGCGGCTCTTTCTCATCATCTTGCTCGGCGAGAGCCTGCTGAGCATCGGAAGGGTGCTGTCCGAGTCACCGAATCACCGCCTGACGCAAGCGCTCTCGCTCGGTGCCTTCCTGGCCGTCGTCGCTCTCTGGGTGCTGTACTTCGGCCGAGGCGAAGCGGCCGTGCTTCAGAACGTCTCGAGGACACAGGACCCGATCCACGCCGTTCATCTCGGCATCAACGTCCTCTACGGGGTCATGTTCGGCCTGATCCTGTTCGCCGCCGGCGCCGAGCTCGTCATCGGTCACTCAGCGGGCAAGAGTGCAGGTGTGGGAGGTGTCCTGACGCTCGTCGGTCCCGCGCTCTATCTGCTCTCGCAAGCCGTCTACTTCCGCGCGACCTCAGGAGTGGCGTGGGTGCCTCGCGTCGTCGGCGTTGGCGGCCTTGTCGGGCTCGCGATCCCGGCCTATTCGCAGCCCGCGCCGTTCTCGGTGGGTGCGCTGGTCGTCGTCCTGGTCGTGCTGGCGGCTCATCAGTCGAGAAGGGGAGCCCACGCCGGGCCGTGAGCACCGTCCTCCCGCGTACAAGGCGAGCTTGGCCGTCACTTGCCCTCCACCGCTTGGAGAAGATCGCCGATGTAGCCCGAGACGTCCGCCTGGAGGTTCTCGTCCGTCTCACCGGTCAGGAACCGAGCGACGCGATGGGGTCCCAAGCTGCGGTGAGACGTGAAGTCCCTCTGCAGAATGACGATGGCTTCTTGCGTAGCCGGATCTTGGAGGATCGGTCGCATGAGATCTGCGATCTCGTGAACTCCCGAGCCATAGTTGCGCACGACATAGAAGAGGTCGTACGCGTCCTTGTTCTCACCGCGAAGATCAAAGGCGAGCGCTTTGAGGACGATGTAGGCCGCCGGACCGCAGACCCAGATGTCTCGCTCGGCGTGCTCACCCAGGATCGTTCGCCCAGCGAGGGTGATCCTCTGCCGGTCGACGAAAGCGAGGTGAAGCCCGGGCGCGATGACGGCGGCGAAGTCCGGCTCGATGTCTCGGAGCATGCCGCCGCGGTCGTCCGGACGGGTCGGTGCGATCAGGAAGTCCAGAGTGACCTTCTCGGTGCCCTCGATCTTCCATCGCTGTCGGGTCGCGTTCCCTCGCTCGTTCTCGTCCTGGGCGAAGCCGCTACGGCGTAGCGTCTCCGCGAGCTCTCGGTATCGTCCTTGGTCGAAGAGAGCGATCGCTAGCCCGATGTCGAGATCCATTGTGCCGACGTGGGCTTCGATTCCCGCGGCGAGGCGCTCCTGGTCGACGATGAGCGACGGAACCAATCCTCCGACGACGACCAGGTCGTCCGTCAGGTTGCCCAGCTTCGTCGCGATGTAGAGGCAGGTCGCCCGAACGAGATCGACATACCCAGGTGTATAGCCTGCAGCAGTAGTTGGCTTGTCAGGCATCCGTGCTCCAGTTCAGAAGCTCCGCTCTCAGCTGCGCGGCGGCCTCCGCTGACCTCTCCGGCTGCTCCTTGAGATCGAGGTAGGCCTGCACCGGATGGACGCAAGGTATGCCGTCGTGATCACCAGCGCCGTGAAAGACTCCCTCGTCATTTGGCGCAACCAGCCACAAGTTCGCTCCCGGAACGTCTTCGCGAAAGCCCAACTTGCCAAGGACTTCTGGAGATGGGATCTCGCGGACGTAGGTGGCCACGGTCCGGAAGCCAGCAAATCGAGAGAGGAGCCACGCGGCGGCCAGGCCGGTGGCGGCGTGGCCGACACTCAGGTCGTGCAGCCGCTCAGAAAGCTGACCTAGGAGAGCCTGTCCAGATCGGGCCGCGACATGTCCTTTGACGATCTGGTGCTTCGAGAAGTCGTAGTCCTCCCTCCAGGCGTCGAGCAGGAGATCCGGATCTCCTGCACGGATCGCCCCGTCGGGCTCCCTGATGACGAGCTCGTCGTGTTCGAGCCGGGAAACGATCCGGCTGGTGAAGCCCTCGTCCATGCCCGTAGCTCGAGCGAGCTCGCGCTGGGTCAAGGAGCGGCCCGGATGAAGGAGGAGCCACCGGGCGATGCGTGAGCTCTTAGGAGCGAAAGCGCTCGCGGGGCGCCCCGGTTGCTTGAAGAGGTTTGGCTGTCCTTGGACCAGGACCCGAACACCCGGCGCGGTGATGCTTGCGTTTCCGCTGAGATCCAGCCAGTTGACCCCGGCCTCACGGCAGTGCTCGCGGCCGACCGGCCCCAGGAACGGGAAAGCGACAAGGGGCAGGACTCCTGGACCCAGTCCCAAGGCGTATTGCCGAACTTGCTCAGCCGCCCGAGAGACCTGGGGCAGACTGCTGCTTCCTTTCCACTCGATGGCAAAGGTCAGGTCTCCAAGGTTCGCGACGGCGTCGACCTCGGCCGATGGCGGGTTTCGAAGGGTCATGTCGGATGGGGGTAGAGTGAGGAGATCCCCCAGTCGATCGACGACCTTCCTCAGGGCCAGCTGCTCGGATGGCGGCTTCATGCTTGACTAAATAGCGCACTTTGACTCATGAATCAAGTGGGTGAGTTTAGTCAAGCTGGTTCGGGTCGAGGACCGGTACGCAGAGCCGGCCCAGTCGGAGAGGCCCCAGCCGATGACGTTGTGTGGTTCTCGTCGGGTTCCGGCGTATCCGAACGGCTGTGCCCGCTCTGCTGGCGCGGGTCGCCCTCCACCGGACCAGTCAGCTCCTCTCCCTCACCACCTTGCCACGTAAGCCCTCGGGTCGAAGAGCTTGGCACCGAAGCTGCGCGGGGCGCTAGGATCCCGGGGTGGACGAGCCCGCCGATTCGCCTTCGAACGAGCCTTCCCGCGGGACGGTCACCTGGTACTGCAAGAACCTCGGCGATGCGACTCTGGCTCTCGATCAGCTGGAGCGGGTCGAGCGCCGCGTGCTCGCGGAGATCCGGGGCGCAGGGGACGCGGCCGAGATGGCTGCATTTCTGCGTCACGAATCGAACGGTCTGCACTGTGACGTGAAGATCTACTTCTCGCCCGCCCTGTCCCGGGTTGCCGAGGAGATCGGAGCGGTCGCTTGCTCGAGGCCGACGCCCGAGGGTCTGAGCTTGTTGGCCGGGCAAGCCGGTCTACTCGAGAGCTTCTTCGGCTCCGAGGGATGAGCTCTGAGGGAGTCAGTTGCGCTGCGCCTGGTCTCCAGGGCGAGAGATCGGGTACCCGGGACTTCTGAAGGCGAATGCCTGGTTGCCGCCCACGCGGACCATCACCGCTTCGATCAAGGGCTCGGTGACGGCTGTCTCGGCCGCCCATTCGACGAGGAAGTTGGCTCCGGCGCCGCCTGCCTCGTCACGCTGCTCGACCAGAAAGTCGGTTGAGGCTAGCGGGCCCAACGAAACTGGGTGCTCCAGGTACTCCTTGAGAAGCTGACCGTCGGTGTCGTAGTACCGGATCGACGTGATCGCGATGGCCTGGTCGAGGTCTGTGTTGCGAATACTCAGGGTCGCTTCGAGGAGCTGTTCCCTGCCTCCCTCGGCGTAGACATGGGAGTAGATCGGCACATAGACGGTGCGTCCGGAAGCGACCTGGCGCAGGCCGTCCCGAAGCTCCCGCAGCGGGGGTGCCGTCGGCGCTCGCTGAAGCGTCTCGAGCGAAGCCAGCCGACGGTCCGCCTGGGACCCTACGAGGGCGAGCACCACGACCAAAGCGACCATTCCGAGCAGGAGGATGGCGAAGCGGAAGTTCGAGCCCATGGTCGCATTCTCTCCTACTTGGGGCGCGACCTGTGGGCTCGCGGAGCCCGGGGCCGGCGGAGTGCTCCCCTGGCTGGCTCTGCGCCCGAGATCGACAGCTGTCGGAAGGGAGAAAAGGTGGTAGCCCCAACGGGATTCGAACCCGTGTCGCCAGCTTGAAAGGCTGGTGTCCTGACCTGGCTAGACGATGGGGCCAAGGGCGCTGGCGTCGCCGGCGCGGTCGCAGAGGATACCACATGGACGCGGCGGCTTGCGTGCTAGCGTAAGGGAGCGTGTCCGTCGGATGGTTGGTTGATCTGCGATCGGGAGGAGGTCGTCGATGCGGCAGGATCGGAGAAGGAACGGGCGGGGGTGGGCGCTCGGCAAGATCGGAAGGCCCGGATCGAGAGCAGGATCGAGGATAGTGCCGGTCCTGGCCGCGGCGGGCCTGACGGTCCTGGGGTGCTCGCTGCTGCCACCGGTGAGCGACGGCCCCGCACCGGCGCCCGTTTCACCGAGCCCCGAAGTCGCCGCGGCACCGCCCGAGCCGGTGCAGTGGGACCTCGACTGGGCCGACGGGGCGGTGTTCTACGAGATCTTCGTCCGCAGCTTCGCCGACTCGGATGGCGACGGCATCGGCGACTTCAAGGGGCTCACCGCCAAACTCGACTACCTGAACGACGGGGATCCGGCGACCACCGGTGACCTGGGGATCGAGGGCATCTGGCTGATGCCGGTCTTCGCGTCGCCCAGCTACCACGGCTACGACACCACCGACTACGACGCGGTCAACCCGGAGTACGGCACCCTCGAGGACTTCGAGACCTTCCTCGCCGAGGCCCACCGCCGTGGCATCCGGGTGATCGTCGACCTGGTGCTCAACCACACGAGCGCCCAGCACCCGTGGTTCGTCGCGTCGGCGTCGTCGCCGGACTCGCCCAAGCGCGATTGGTACGAGTGGTCCGATACCGATCCGGGGTGGACCCGGCCCTGGGGCGAGCCCGGCGCGCCCACCTGGCACGAGAAGAACGGTGCCTACTACTACGGCATCTTCTGGAGCGGGATGCCGGACCTCAACTTCCGCAATCCCGAGGTGCGCGAAGAGGCCAAGCGGCTGGCGCGGCAGTGGCTCGACCGCGGGGTCGACGGCTTCCGGCTCGA
>JAGQSE010000722.1:1232-2244 GCA_020439725.1 Acidobacteriota bacterium | reverse complement strand
TGCTCGAGTCGTCGTTGGCCTCCCAACCGTCGCAGGTGCGGTCCGAAAAGCTCTCGGTGGCGTTGCGATCAAAGAAGCCCTCGGAATTCGCGAACTCGTGCCGCGCGGCGCCCAGGTCCCAGGTGACGAAGCCGTACTCGGAACCTTCCTGGATACGGAACGTGACGTCCGCGAAGCTGAAGAAGGAGCTCCGGTTGGTGTTACGGACGAACACTCGCACGCTGATCTCGTCGTCTCCGTAGGAGCCGCTCAGCAGCTGGAAGGTCACCTGGAAGCGATAGTTGTTGTTGCCCTGGCCGTTGTCGACCCGGATGTAGAAGGTCGTCGTCGTACCCACCGACGGGTTGTCGCCGAACTTCGAATACAGCTCGACGCGCCGCTTCTCCCAGTAGTCGTAGAGCCGGGCGGGGTTGTTCGAGTCGCAGCCCGCGGAGCTGTTGTTGTCGTAGCAATTCTGGGTGCGACCGAAGACGTGGACGTCACCGGCCCGCGGGTAGACCCACAGCGGATTGCCGTCGCTGTCGTTGAAGATGGTCACACCGTCGGTCTCCGCCACATAGGCCCAGTGCTTGCGGCGGATTCGCATGTTGTCGTTGTTGAACGTGGAGAAGCCGAAATGCACGTCCTCGAGGGAGTCGACGACCTCGTACAGCGCTTCCCGCGCCTGGTACATCTTCGAGTCCGGGTCGTCGACGCGCATCGTCGGCAGGAAGTCACCGACCTTCCAGTTCATCGAGCCCGAGGTGTCGAGGACGATGAAGACGTAGGGATCCGCGGCGTCGTCACGGAGCAGGTTGCGGTCGTCGGCGGCGGCGCTCCAGGCCAGCGCAAAGCCGACCAGAGCCACCACGGCGGCGCGTAGCGAGGTACGCAGCGTGTTCTTGGATCTCATCTCGAACTTCCTCCAAGCCTAGGGGCTCTATTCTTCCTCTTCGTCTTCGTAGATCAGGGTGCCGTCGTAGAGCGAGTCCGCCACCGGTTTGCGGGGCTGGACCTCGAGCATCAGGTCGAG
>JAGQSE010000722.1:0-1156 GCA_020439725.1 Acidobacteriota bacterium | reverse complement strand
GGCACGTCGCCGGGCTGCGTCGCGATGTCGCAGAGGTTGCAGTCGACGTTGCGCACCGCGCGGATCTGCGAGGTCAGCACCTCGTCGACCACCAGGCTCGCCCCGCCGTCGCGGTTGGGGAGCCGGATCGTCAGCGGCGAGTAGTTGTTGCCCAGGAGCAGCCAGTTGATGGCCAGGGCGATGCCGGAGTCCGCGGCATAGAAGGTCTTGGTGCTCATGCGGTGATTGGCTCCCAGATCGCGCTCGGTCTGGGTGATCAACACGAGCGACATTCCCAGGACGGTGAGTAGGAGCAGCACCATGAGCACGGCCAGGTAGGCGCTGCCTCGCTGGCCACGACGGCGATCGGTTCTCCGTGTCATCCCTCGTTCCTCAACTTGACGATGGTTTGCAGCGAGCGGAAGCGGTACTTGCGACCGATGTTCGAGTTGATCAGGTCGTAGCCCGAGTAACTGTGGTCTTCGAGCCCGTCGAGCTCCGGTCCCTCGTACTCGAGGTCGCGGCCGGCGGTACGCGCCAGGGTGGTGAGGCGCAGGTAGTAGACCGACGGCACGTTGGCGGGGTCCGAGTTGTGCCACAGCGCGTCGGCAGGGTTGTCGTCGTCGCTGTTGAACAGCCAGTCGTCGTCGGCCCCGTCGTCGGACTCGAAGGCATCCCGGTCGATCTCGTCCGAGCTGGGCGTCGCCGGAGCGTTGGCCGTGTCCATCGCCACCGCCACCTGGAAGTCGACGATGTCGTCCGCCAGGTCGGTGGCCAGGGTCAGACCGGCGGTCGTGGCGAGCTCCGACGGCTTGCCCCAAGGCACCCCGGTGCCCGGCATCATGCGAGCCCGCGACAGCCGTGGGCGGATCTCCAGGGGATCGAGGGAAGCGCCTTCGTTGCGCACGTAGAAGCGGTACTCCTCGAGGATCGCCACGTAGAGATCGCTGCCGTCGATGATCGGGAAGCGCTCGTTGATGTCGTTGGTCCAGAGGGCGTGATACGCGTTGGCTCGGGTGTTGCCCTTGATGGTGAACGCGACCGACACCGTGTCCGCATCAGAGGTCGACGACGCGGGATCGAGCTCGACCACGACGTACTGGTCCCCGGGGCTGCCCGAGAACATGATCAGCGCCTCGGGAACCTCGTTGTCGATGGCCTCGTTGATCGCCGCCAG
>JAGQSE010000721.1 GCA_020439725.1 Acidobacteriota bacterium | reverse complement strand
CGCAGGTTCTCCCACTTCTTCGAGAACGCGCAGGTCAGCCGGGTCATCCGCTTCATGTGGGTCCGGATGGTCAGGTTGTTCCGCTCCACATGGCTGGTGCAGATCCGGGCCTCGTCGGGCGCTCCCAAGATGGAGCGCTTCTCGACCGCTATTATCGAGGCGGGGCTGTACCGCCTCTGATCTTCCTTCGTGGTCGAGCCGTACTGCTTGATCACCTGCCCGTAGTCGACGCGGGCGCCGAGGTGGTAGCTCACCGCCTCCGGATAGGCGTCGAGCCCGTCTGTAGACAGCTGGAAGTGACCGGCGGTGGCGCGGTCGAGGTGCTCGCAGAAGGCGTCCGCGTGGCGCGCATCGCGAGCGCCGAGCCGGTGCGCGAGGATCAACTTGCTGTCGCGGTCGACCGCGGTCCAGCACCAGGCGTCACCCTTGTGGGGGTCGAGGAGCGTTTTCCGGGTCTTGGTCTTCTGTTTCATCCCGACGAAGCCCCAGATCTCGTCGCACTGCACGTCCTTGACTTCGACACCGGCAACCAGGCGCTCGAGGAGGTCGGCGCAGCGGTCGCCTACGGTGCGAAGCAGCCGGCAGACGGTGTCCCGGTGCGTCCCGGTGATCCGCTCGACCGCACGGATGCTCGAGCCCTCGACGAGGAGCGACAGGACCAGGATGGCCCGCTCCATGGGGAGCCGGTGCGAGCCCAACGGGTTGGCCGGCCGCTCGGCGAAGGTGACGCCGCACTGCTTGCAGCGGAAGCGCTGATGCCCGTTCGCGTCCTTGCCCCACTTGACGGACGTGCCCCGGCAGGAGCACAGCGGGTTTGGGGTGTTGGTGGTGGCGGGCATCGGTTCGTTCCTTGACTATCTAGATTGTAGTCCCATTGGGAACACAATGTCAAGGGGTTGAGTTGAAATTGTTGCCCCGCTGGGGCTACAATTCCGGCATGGCAAACACGACCACGGAAAAGCGAGTTCACGCGGCGTCCATGCGGGTCCGTCTGCTTCCAGAACATGACGAGTTGATCCGCGAGGCTGCCGACCATGCCGGCGTCAGCCTGTCGGATTGGCTCCGCCTGGTTCTGCTTCGAGCGGCGCGAGAAGAGCTGGGAAGGGAATGAAGCCCGGGTAGCAGGTGATGCCGCTACCCGGGCTTCGGCGGTATCCAGGCCCGCGGAAGCTGAGGCTGAAGCAAGGCTTCGCGCCAGCACCGCGGGCCTGGCGGAGGCGTACACCTCCCCTGTGAGTTGGACATGGCCAGCTCCCGGGTATTGACCCGGAGTGGCCCAAGAGGTAGGATTCTCAGTGGTTTAGGTGAGATCCCACCGGAGACACTCCGGTTCGGGTTTCAAAGATGAAGGCCCTTCGGCTGTTGGCGCAGCTGTGGGGCCTTCATTGCGTCTGGAGGAATTCTAGGCGAGAAGAGACGTGCAGGTCAACCTAAGTTGTTTAACTGCAGTAGTTTGCGACAAAACCGGGTCGATTCGTGACAGAACCCCGGCGATTTACGACAGAACCCCTGAATTTCACGACAGAACCCCCTCTACTTACGACAGAACCCGTCACGGGGCTTTGGACTGGCTCGGCGGCTCGATCCCGGCAAGCCGAAAAAGTTCGAGCAATTCGTCGATCTGCCAGAGATGTAGGGCCAGTTCTGAGCGGCGGCGCTGCAGCTTCTGAAGGCTGAGGGGTGCGTGCTTGAGCGCCAGCGCCTTGAAGGCTGGATCCAGCGACGCTAGGTTCTCGGCTTTCCGTAAAATGGGGCGCCAATACTGCACGATCATGGAGTGGCTAAAGGCGCCGACCCCTAGTTCCGAAATCGCATCCGCCGCCGCATAGAGAAAGCGCTCCATCGCATGCTCTTCCAGCTCTCGCTGTCGCTCGGTGTACCGGCGCGTCAGCGTCCGCTTCGAGGTGATGTTGCCGAACTGCGCCAAGGCGGCTTCGGCCGCCTGGTCTAGGACATAGAGGTCTCGGCGGCAGATCAACTCCGCCATGTGAGTCAGCCAGGGCTCTATTTGGATGCGAGGACGAACCACTGCACCTCCACCGGGTGCCCCACAAGGAAGGAAGGCGGCGCGGCAGGCCAGGTGTGGGGCCTGGCTCTTCAGCGGCCAACCTAGCCGCGCCTGTAACTGCCTGGCGGGATTCTAGCGGATGGAGGCGGAGAGGGTGTCCGTGAGGCGTTCCAGGTCGAGAGCGTGGGCGCTAACGACCTGGCAGAGGCGGTGTTCCTCGGGCTCGAGGGTCGAGAACTGGCGCTCGGCGCCGACCATCTCGAGGTAGCCGGTCAGATACCGCAGGTCCTCGACGGCGGCCCGGACCTGGGAGGAGACCGTGGGCTCGGGATCCTTGGGCCAGTG
>JAGQSE010000720.1 GCA_020439725.1 Acidobacteriota bacterium | reverse complement strand
GTGGTCGGCGTCGATCCCGAGGGCTCGGTGCTCGGCGGTCGCGAGGAGGTCAAGACGTACCAGGTCGAAGGCATCGGCTACGACTTCATCCCCGACGTCCTCGATCAAGACCTGATCGACGACTGGATCTACTGCAACGACCGCGACAGCTTCCTGATGGCTCGCCGTCTGATCCGCGAGGAGGGCCTGCTGGTGGGCGGCAGCTCCGGCTCGGCGGTGTGGGGGATGCTCGAAGCGATCCGCCGGCATCCGGGCGCCAAGAAAGTCCTCACGCTGCTCCCGGACTCGATCCGCAACTACATGTCCAAGTTCGTCAACGACGACTGGATGCGCCGGCACGGTTTCCTCGACGACGAGACCGCCGGCTAGATAGACTAGAGGCCCGTGGGCAGCTCCGCAGGGTCCGATCAGACGCGAGCCGCGACCTCGCCGCGATCGCTCGAGGCACGCCCCGAGGCCGTTTCGATCCAAAGCTTTCACCGTCGCCGGGGCCGGCCCCCGTCGTTTTTCTGAGACCAGATCCACCGCTCCCGCCGCCAGGTCGGCCGGGGCGATCGGGAGGAATTCGATGCTCAACCACTATCCCCAAGAGGCCTCGCTGCGCGACGGCCGCCGGGTGATGATCCGCCCCTTCACCGAGAACGACACCGACGCGCTCCACGAGTTCTTCGTCGGCCTGCCCGAGGCGACCCGCCGCTTCGCCTGGGACCGCATCGAAGATCGGGGTCTGGTCGAGAGTTGGGGCATGAACCTCGACTACGCGCGGGTCTTTCCCCTCCTCGCCTTCGATGGCACGAAGATCGTCGCCGACGCCACCCTGCACCGGCGCGAGGGCGGACCGCTGCGCCGTGTCGGACGCGTCAAGTGGCTCATCGACCCCGAATACCGGGCGCTGGGACTCGGCACCCTGCTGGTCAACCACTTCATCGACACCGCCCGCGCCAACGGCCTGCGCCACCTGACCTGCTTCCTGATCACCGACCTCGAGGCCGACGCCATCGAGACGCTGACCGGGTTGGGCTTCGAGGCCTACACCATTCCCGGGTACGGCACCGACCCGGACGGCGCGCAGCACGACATGACCAAGCTCGTGCTCGAGCTCTGATCGAGCGGCCACCAGCACGGGGAGACCTCCCCCGCCCCGAGGCCCGGACCTCGAGCTCCACCACGGAGCCCACCGTCCGGGCCTTGGTGTTTCTGGAAGGACTGGTGTTTCGGGAAGAATGAACTAGGGAGAGACGACCCGCGCGGTGAAGGCACCGGGGGCCGGGGGCCACGGGATGAGCAGGCCGCCACCGACGCCGTGGGCCACCTCCTCGCCGTAGATCCGGTCGACCAGGTACATGGCGGCGTCGAAGCTCTTGGCACCGCCCTCCGAGGTCACCGCCGCGCCGTCATGGACGAAGCTCACGCCACGCTCCAGGCGGACCGCTGGGAACATCTCGGCGAAGCGGTCTTGATCGCTGGGGAAGGTGGTCGCCGCCTTGCCGTCGAGGAGCCCCGCCTTCGCCAGGACGAAGGCGCCGTCGCACAGCGAGAGGACGAAGGACGCCTCGCTCCCGACGCGATGGACCCACTCGATCATCGACGTGTCGTCGAGATCGGTGTCCATACTGTGCTCGGCGCTGGGCACGACGAGGACATCCGGCGCGGGCGCCGTCTCGAGCGAATAGTCGGCGCCGACCTCGAGCCCCTCGAAGGTCCGGACCGCCGCGCCGGTGGGCGAGACCGTGTAGACCTCCATCCCCGGCGTGGCGTGGAACTGGACGTGGTGGAAGACGTCGAAGGGAGCGACGAGCTCCGTGTTGTAGACGCCATCGACGATCAGGAAGGCGACGCGGAGCGCCCGGTCCCGCGGGATCCCCTCGGCCGCGGGTAGATCGGCCCAGGCGGCGGCCGGACTCGCCGAAGCGGTGGTTCCGGCGGCGGACGGAACCGCCGGCTCACCCGTGGCGCCGGGGGGCGTCGAGCAGCCTCCGACGCCGAGCACAACGGATGCCACGAGGGCCAGGGCCCGTCCATGTCCTGAGCTCATCGCTGTCCTCCTCATCCTCCGCGGTCCGGGTCCGAAGGCCTCGGGCCCTCAGAGATATCCCAGGGATTCGAGCAGCTTCCGCGTCTCCTCGTCCATCGAGCGCTCGTCCTTGCACGCCTCGGCGTTGGGGTCGACGAGGGCGTCGAAGGGCTCGGCGCCGTTCCACCGTGCCAGCTGGCGTTTCAGCCGCTCGAGGTCCTCGGGGAACGTCTCGGCGACGTTGACCGTCTCGCCCGGGTC
>JAGQSE010000719.1 GCA_020439725.1 Acidobacteriota bacterium | reverse complement strand
GACGGCCAGGCGGCGAGGTCCGTCGGGCTCAAGCTCTCCCGGGCGTCCGGCAACCTGGTTTTGGGGTTGACGATCCTCGGCCCCGACCAGCAGGTGGCGTTCCAGGGGATCCTGACTCAGACCGACCTCGTCTCGGACGTCACCCTCCCGTCCACCGGTGAATACGTCGCTCGAATCCAGAAGGTCGAGCTCGGCCCGATCCCCAACCCGGAGGACACCGCCTTCCGGATCGAGGTCACGGCTCACTGAGCCCACCCGCATCGACGCCACGGCCCGTCGCTTCGCTGCCCCTTCGGTGCGGAGAGACGGGCCTTGGCGTTGATCGGAATCAAGAGGAAGTGAGCGTTCAGGTCCTTCGCCAGAGGCGATCGGATCGGGCCAGGAGCGGTACCCAGAGAACCAGCCAGGCAGCGACCGCGGCGAAGATAGCCATGGGAGACCAGCGTTCGAGAGCCGTCAGACGACGATCCGAGAGCTGCCCGGGAGGACCGGTGCGCAGATGACCCGCCGTCCCCGCCAACGTCAGATGAAGCCCGCCTTCCGGACCCGTCAGATCGATGCCGGAAAGGACGAAGCCGCTCAGCTCTCCGAGCTCGACGACGTCCTTCGGTCCCAGAACGAGCCCCGCCCCATCGGGCCGGCCGGCGTAGGTGAGACGACCTCCGCCGACCAGGGACGAGACCGGCCCCCGATTCGTGATCCGGCTCAGGTCGAGCTCGCGAATCTCCACGCGGCCGTCCGACAGGGCCTGGGGTCCCGGAGCGCCCTCGGGGCCGACCAGCTCCGCGATGAGCTCGAGACCCTTCGAGCTGCCGAAGACCCTGGCGAAGAGCTCGCCCGCACGCGGAACACCGCGCAGCTCGAAGGATGCAGCATCGAGGCTCGAGTAGCTCGGGCCGGAGAGGTCCACTTCGCGCCCCGCGACCACGAAACCGTCGGAGACCGGCACGGACAGGTCGAAGGCACTCGAGATGCCGACCCGTAGCTCGACGGACGCGGCGCCGGGGGCCGACGCCAGCTCGAAGCGAGTCCCGGGGTCGAGGCGAAGGGCTTCGACCGGCGTCCAGGGAGCTGGCGGTCCGGCTTCTTCGGGGTCGCGGGTCGGCGGGTCCTCGAGCGGAGAGATCCTCAAGCTCGAAGCGACCCCGCGGGCGGTCATGACGAGGGGCCCCGACACTTCCACCGGCGCTCCAGCTTGGTGGGATCGGCCCTCTATCTCCTCGGCCACATCGGTCTCGGAGGGCGGCAGCTCGAGGCGGCTGAAGGTGGTCACCGCGAGCGAAGTCGCCGGCGGCAGAACATCGAGCACCTTCTGGAGCCCTTCACCACCCACCGTCAGGACGACCCGGTTCACCGTCACCTCGAGCTCGATGGGAGTGGCCACGGGAACGACCCCCATCGTCGCCACGCCGAGGCTGCTCGAAACCAGCGCGACCACGGCGCTCCATAGCCAACGACGAAACGGCCCGGGCGGCGATGGCCTCTCGGGACCCGGATGGATGTGACCGCCACCCTTCCCCCCACCCCCCTCTGGACCAGGTGGTTTGCCATCTTTGTCTTCATCGACGGGGTCCGATCGATGACCACCTCTCGAGGCGAGGGGGAGCCCATAGACGACGTAGGCCAGCCAGGTGGGATCGCCCGGGAAGTGATCCCGGAGCTCGTGCCTGGCCCCCAGCACCGCCTGACCGAGGTGCCGACCTTCGCGGACGAAGCGCCGGTAGAAAGCCGCGGCGAAGACCGCCGCTCGGTCCTCGGGCACCGCCCACGCTGGACCGATGAAGACGCCGGCGCCGCTTCGCACGCATTCGCGGGCGAAGCCTCCCAAACCTGCGAACGAGCGATCTCCCGCCCCCGCGTGGCAGGCGTTGAGAAAGACCAGCGGGCGCTTGTCGCGAAATCGCCGGCCTCGGATCTGGTGCGAGGACAGGCGCGTCTTGGCATCGAGGGCGATCTGCCAGCGGCCCATCGAGCGCTCTTGCACCAGGCCGTGACCACGAAAGTGCCAGGCGTCGAACTCGTCCTGCTCGAAGGCGCGGACCAGCACCGGTGAGGCGGCAGAGACCGTGACGGTCTCGACTCCGGCAGAGGCCAAGGAGTCCAGGGAGCCTCGTTCCGCCGCGGTCGAGCCGCCGGCCACGTCCGCCGGTTGGATCCAGGCGAGCCGCCGGAGCGGCAGGTGCGAGGCCCCTGTGAAGCCGGGGAGCCAGCGGGTCAGAGCAAAGGCCTCGCCGAGAAAGCTGGCTCCCTCTGGCGCCGGACCCTCGAGCCGCAGAAGCTCCCAGGGCACCCAGGTCTCGTCCGACACGATCTCGAGGCTCGAAACGCGATGGCGCAGCTGCCACAGGCGGTGCCTCAGCTCTTCGGGGATCAGGTCCTCGCACAGTCGTGCGCCGAGCGATTCGAGCTGGGCCACCGCGGACAACTCCGCTTCCCCCGTGCCATGAGGCATCCTCTCGACGATGCGGCCCAGGTCCTCCAGCACCTCCTGCGGGCGTTCCGGGAGCTTGGCTCCGTTGAACTCCTTGTGGGCCAGTCCCAGGGTCTCGTCGCGCGCGGTGGCCTGGTAGCGCAACCAGGAGCTCGTCCCCGAGGTCCTCATCTCGACCTGCAAAAGCAGGTCCGGAACACCGGGGGAGATCACCGTCTTGACGGAGGTCGGCTCGCTCCCGCCGGTGTCCGCTGGGCTCCTCGAGCCTCGTCCGCTGCCGGACCGTCTCGAGCGGTGTCGTCCGCCGCTTCCCGGCAAGGTGACCGCTGGATCGCCGAGCAAGACGAAGTTCCGGGCGTCGTTGTAGGCCACCCAGTGCTGGAGATGCCGTCCCTCGTCGATCGTCTCGCCGCGATGCTGGCGCTCGTATCCCTCGAGAAAAACGCTGGCCAAACCGGTCGCGCGGCGCCACAGCGGCCGCAACGCGTGGCCGATGGGGTCGCCGTCGAGGAGGTTCTCGAGGCAGGAGCGAAGGGTGGAGGCCGAACCGACGGCGCCGACGGAGGTGGGCCAGGAGAAGGACAGGGTCCACCCCCGATCGACGTGGCCGACCACCGCCAGGGCTCCCTGGCGAAGCATCGCCTGGGGCAACGCCGCGATGAAGGGCTCGGGAGCCAGGACGTCGGGCCGAACCACCGTCGACGCCGCGACACCTTGCCGCCGATGCGCGAACCCGTCTTCGACCGGCGTCCCGGCGCCGAAACAGGCGAAGAAGAAGGCCACCAGACCGTCGAGACGGGCATCCGGCGCCAGGTCCTCGGCGGCGAAGACCGACGCGGACGCATCGGCGCCGGCCTCCCTCCGCCCCTGGCACACCAGGGCTCCCTGTTGGGCGCGCAGATCGGGGTCTTCGAATTCGAGCCGCCGACCATGGCAGAGCGCGAGCAGCAGGTCGGGGGTGCTGTCCCCGCCGAGCAGGCGGCGGACCTGCTCCTTGTGGGCGCGAGCTCCGTCCCAGGACTCGAGATCCCAGCCGTTGTCTTTGCCCGGCCATTGGCCGCGCAGGGGCAACGCCAGATGGCGATAGAGGTGTGCCGTCGCAGAGTCCCCATTCTGCACGGCGACCATGGCAGCGCGGGGTGAGCGAGCGGGAGGACGATCCTCCGCTTCGAGCACCGCCTCCGCGTAGAGCCGGTAGTCGGCCTCGCGGTCGAAAGTGAGCCGGCCGACGGCGTAGGCGGTCGCGAGCCGGTATTGCAGCTCGAAGGGCAGCTCGGTGGGATCTCCGACGAGCAGCAGGTAGTAGGGCAGGACCCGCGGGTCCACGGTCCCCGGCACCACGGCCTGCTGCTCGAGAAAGCCGGTGATCGAGTCCTCGGGACCGAAGCTCAGCTCGCGATACAGCCCTTTCGCCTGACGACGACGGCGATCGAGGAGGGGGCGAAGCTCGGCTCGAAGCTCGTCACACCGAGCGGTGGGAAAGATCACTCCCCACCCGGCTTCGCGCAGACTCCACGCATCGAGCCGGTCGGGGAGCTCGAGGCGCGGAAGCCGGCCCGAGGAGCTGGGCTCGGCGGCGCTGAACCGCAGCTCCTCGAGCTGGCCGAGGCTCAGGCCGTCGTCGAGCCGCCTTCGCAGCTCGGCCAGCTCCTCGGCCTCGGGAATCCCGACCGGCTCGCTCGGCTCCACCGGCTCACCGGGAGAGGATCTCGTCTTCCGCGGACCCACGATCAGGTCCCGCTACGAGGGCGCCGATCACCCGGACGGTGGCGCGCGCGCTGCGTCTCGACCGCCTGCCGGCGCCGCTCCCAATCGGCCTCGGCGGCCTGCTTCGAGGGATCATCGCCGGGCAGGTCGTTGTAGAAGGGGTCCGTCGGGTCTTGGACCACCTCCTCGTCATCGAAAGGATCTCCTGCCAGGACGAGTCGTGGCGCGCGCTCCTCCGGAAGCTCGGGCCCCTCCGGACGCTCAAGCCCCTCCGGACGCTCGAGTCGACGGGCCTGTGTGTTGACGACGGTGGCGCGTTCGACTTCGACGAGCTCGCCGAGCGCAGTGCCCTCCTCGAGAGTCTCGAGGTCTCCAGGGGCCGGGATCGCAGACGGGTCGTGTTCGTTCACTCATCTCTCCTTCTCGGTTGATGGTGGGCAGACCGGTCCGCGCTCGAGTCCTCGAAGTACCTCCAATCGCCTTCGATTATGAAACCGGCCCAATCGGCCGGAAAGCTCTCCGGTTGGCGGAGCACCGCCAGCTGCGCCCGGCGCAGGGCGGCGGCCGGTGTCATCGAGAGCTCGAAAAAGCCCTGATAGAAGTGATCCATCAGCCGCGCCGTCGGCCGATCGCCAACCCGCCACAGGCTCGCCACGACCCGCGAGGCACCGGCGTGGATGAAGGACCAGGCAAGCCCCAGGGTGCCCTCGCCCTCCATCAGCTCGCCGTTCGCGGTCTCGCAGGCACTGAGCACGACGAGATCCGACGCGAGGTCGAGATCCGCGATCTCGAACGCCCTCAAGAAGCCGTCCTCGGATCGGCCTCGTTCGTCGAGGAGGCTGAGCACCAGCCCGCTCAGCTCGGGGTCGCGGTGCTGGATCGCGTGCGTGGCGAAGTGCAGGACGCGATACTTGTCGAGGGGCGTCGCCTCGAGCATCTTGCGGCTGGCGTCGAACCCTTCGAAGAAGAGGGCGGTGCGATGTCCCACCGCGTCGAACACCGCTTCCCCTTCCACCCGGGTGCCCTCGAGCCGCCCCAGGCCGCTGCCTCGGAACGCTTCACCGACCTCCGCCACGGCGGCGGGGTCGGGCTGCGGCGGCTTCCGTCCGAGGACCTGGAGGAACCGTGGGTCGTCGGCTTCGAACACCGGATCGGCAAAGATCACGGCGCCGCCCCGGGGGCGAGACCGGGAGGCCTCGCGCTGCCGCAGCGACGCCAGGAGGGAGATCGACGGCACGAGGGTGATCTCGTGATCCTCGATAAGGAAGCGGTCCGCCTCGTCGGAACCGTAGAGGCTGAGGGCGGCGAAAGGCAGTGTCTGGAGCACGCCGTCGGCGACGATCACCAGCCGGCGCTCCCCCAGCTCGGCCGCGACGGGCCCCAGCAGCAGCCTTCCCAGGCCCTGCCCGAGCTCGCGCCGCAGCCGTTGGGCCCCCGAGCTCGGGCGCGCGACCTGCCGAGTGAACTCCGCGACCAGGGTTTCGATCTCGTGTCGAGGTCGCAACCGATGGCTCGAGACGCCGTCTCCTGAGACGGCCCAGAGATAGCTCGCGTCGTCGCCCAACGCATAGACCAGGAGCAACGAGGACGGATCGAGCAGCTCGGACCGGATCTGATCGAGGGACAGGGTCGTGGCGGTTGGTGGCGTAGCGACGCTCGCTGCGTCCTGCCGGTAGAGCTCCGCGATGAGCTGGTCGATCTGCGCCTCGTTGGCACGGCTCTCGGGGAGCCGTGCGAGGGCCCGCAGCCGGCGCCGCAGGGCCGCCTGCTCCGGATCCCTCAAGCTCTCTCGAGAGCGTGGATCGGCCGCGATGCTCTCGCGCAGCTCACGAGCCAGACGCCGGTCGTGGGTCGCCAGGGCGAGCTCGGTCCACTTCCCCTCCGGCTCACGCTCGGCCAGCGCCATCAGCACGTCGACCGCGATCCCGAAATAGTCCTGGCGACCGGCGAAGTAGTCGAGACGCAGATCCTGGCGCGGCGCCTCTCCCCGCAAGCCTTCGACATCGGCGAGGGCAGGCTCGAGCTCGGACCAGGCGTCGTGCAACCGACCCAGCGCGTAGAGGGCTTCCGCCGTCCGCGCGCGGGCCGAGGCCCCGGTCCCCGGATCCCTCAGATCGCGGCTGGCGACCTCCGCCTGGCGCAGCAGCTCGAGGCCCCGTTGGGGCTCTCCTTCGAGGACGTCGAGGTACCCGAGGCCCACCAGGATCGTCGCCTCGCCCTGGTGATGGAGCTCCTCGCGGCTCAGCGGCAGCGCTTCCTCGAGCAGCCTCCGCGCCCCCGCCAGATCGCCGCGGTGGCGGTGCACGATGGCCAGGGAGTTGAGCAGCGAGGCGCGGCCGCGGTCGGAGCCCAGGGCCTTCTGGATCCCGAGCGCATGGGTCAGATAGCTCTCCGCGGCATCGAGCTCACCGAGCTGGAGACTGGCCTCGGCGAGCCCCCGGAGAGTCCGCGCGCGGGCCTTGTCCGAGTGCGTGCGGGCGTAGATCCGGTCGGCCTCGGCAAAGCGGCGCAGCGCCTCGGCCGGTCGATTGAGGCTCATCAGCACCGTCCCCAGCTCGCTCAGGCTCAGCGCTTCGAGGGGCTCGTCGCCAAGCGCTCGGCTCTCGTCGAGGGCGCGGTGGACGTGGTCCAGGGCGAACCGCCACTGGCCCATGCGATAGAGGGCAGAACCCAGACGGGCGAGGACGAGGGCGACCTTGGCCCTGTCCCCTTCGTCCTCGAAGCGCTCGAGGGCCTCGCGGAGATGGAGCAATGCAGCCGGGGCGTCACCGGCATCGAGCTCGAACAACGCCGTGTTCTGCGCGGTCACCGCCAGCTGTCTGGCCGCCCCGACCTGGCGATAGAGATCCAGCGCCCGCCGGCACTGGCTCAGCGCCTCGTCCGTCTGCTGCTCCGCCCAGTAGAGGCGGCAGAGATGATCCCGGGTGTCGGCCTCCCGGTGGTCGAAGCCCGCCTTCTGCCAGGCCGGGAGGGTGCCTTCGAACAGCGTCCGGGCTGCCGCCCTGTCCCCCGACTTGTACAGCTCGCGAGCACGATAGAAGCTCCGATCCGCCTCGACGACTTGGCGATCGCTGTCGTTCGCGGCGCGTCGCTCCTCGTCGACGATCTCGTACTCGCCTTCGGCCGAGCCCTCGGGCGCCGCGATCTCCAGCGTGAAGAGACCGGTCTCTTCCGCGAGCTCGATCAGCTCTTCGGTGCCCCGGTCGCCGGTCGGCGAATCGACCTTGCGCAGCTCCTCGCCGCCGGGCCCCAACCAGCGGAGAAAGAGGTCGATCCCTCGCTGCTCGACCTTGACTCGAAAGAACTCGCCCCGCTCCAGCTCCACCGGCCAGCTTCGTCGTTCGCCGGCCCGCAGAACACCACGTCTCCCCACTTCCAGGGTCGCCTCCACGGCAGCCTCCTCCGTGTGGTGTCCCCCGTGTGCGTGCGGCCTGTCGCAGCCGGCGGCGAAGAGACTCACCGCCAGCAGCAGTACTGCGCAGCGCACCAGCTTCATCGCTGAGACACCCTGTCCTCTATCGCGAGAGACGGGTGGCTGAAAGTGTCATCTGGGCTGCCGGCGGACCCGCAGGGTCTCCTCGGCGATGGGCGCGTCCGACGCCTCCGCATCCGCAGCGAAGATCCGCAGCCGGTACTCACCCGGCGCCAGCAGGCGCGTGGGTAGAACGAGGGACAGCTCCGCGTCCCGCGCCACGGAGCCGCTTCGCCAGATCACCTGCTGCGAGGTCTCGGAGAGCAGCTCGAGGCGGTACGACGGTCGGACCGCGATGCGGGCCAGGGAAAGCCGCAGCACCACCCGAGGATTCGCCGAGCCGACCGACAGCTCGACTCCCCGACCGGTTTCTCCGAACACGACATCGACCGCCTGCCCCGCCGGTGTGACATAGGGCTGGGTCGCCTTGTCCAGCTCGATCGCGAGGTGGGCGCTCCACAGACCCAGACCCAGAACGGCGAGCGTCAATCCCGCGGCGAGCGCATAGCCCACCCGTGAGGAGGCGTCTCTATCGCGGGAAGGGTCCTCGAAACGAGTCGGTGCCTGTGCCGAGGCCGGGGGCTCCGGCTCTCGCTTCGATCCGGGGGTCCGCAGCTCGGAGACAGCTCGTTGCAACATCTCGATCAGGTCTCGGTACGCCGCGCTGGTATCGACGGACCGCTCGACGGCGCTCGGCTCGAGCCGCGAACCGGCGACGGCGGCACACCGAAGACGGACCGCCTCGAGCAACGATGCCGGGATCCGTCCGGTCGGGCGCGCATCGTCGAAAACGCCGACCCCGACCCAGTCCGCCAGGCCGCAGCGAGCTCGGCTCTCCGCCTGCAGCCCTTCCTCCGCGAGGGCTTCGTCGGCGCTTCCCCGCAGCGGGTGGTCATCGACCGGAACCACCTGAACCCGATCGCCGTCGCGATACACCACCAGCCACTCGGCAGGATACGCGCGCACGCGGGCCACGACGAACCGGTGGCCGGGAACCACCTCCCGGCCGGCCGTGGCCTCGGGGGCGCGGGGCTCGGCGGCTCGCGCCGCCAGGGCCT